>JAHFUI010000041.1 GCA_023265175.1 Acidobacteriota bacterium | reverse complement strand
CAACGGCCGCGTCGTGTTCAACGGCCGCGTCGATCCCAGCGTGGCGACGCTCCTCAAGTGGGCCGCGCGCGACAACGACCGGACCATGCTGTTCGCCGCGGAGCTGCACATCAAGCCCTGACGAGATCTGGTGAGATTGTCGCGCTCACCGATCGAGCTGGAGCGCGCGCGTCAGCGCCTGCCTCAGTTCATCCTGTTTGGCTTCCGACAATCTCGTGACGAACCTCGTCAGCTTGGCCTTGAACATCAGCGTGAGAAAATCGCACCGAACGGAGCTCTGGCGAGGCAAACCGTCCGCGGAATCGAGAACGACCTCGGTCCGCAGGCTCAGGACCTCGCTGTAGATTGGGGCGCACATCACCGTGGAGATGTCGTCGTTGCCCGCGATGAAGTCGCGTGATACCACGACGTAGAATCCAGGTTTATGTCCCCGCTCGGGGACCCTCTCGCGGGTCCGGTAGACCTCGCCCCACTTCATGGTCTCGCCTGATCGTGGACGAGGGCCCGCGCCTGCAGCGACAGGCGTTTCCTGTGTCGCCGGACAATCGCACCCTCGCGGTCCTCTTCGGTCAGACGCTCGAGGCGCGAGACATACTCCCGCACCGCGTCGCGAATCAGACGCGAGCGGTTTGTTCGAGCCTGTCCGCGCCCGCTCGCGACACGATCGAGACGATCGAGCACATCTTCGTCAATAGTGATCGCAATAGTTTTCATATTGCAAGTATATCAATAAGAACCTGAACGTCGAGTCGCGATCGTCCGTAGCGCGGGCCTTTCGGTCGACTCGTACTGCCCAGCAGCGCTCAAGATCTGCGTTACAATCCATTCCACAATCCCGATGCCGGTGAGCGTTGGAACACAGTTGGGCTCGTATCGCATCATCTCACTGCTTGGAAGCGGCGGCATGGGCGAGGTGTATCGCGCGCGCGACACCAAGCTGGGGCGCGAGGTCGCCATCAAGATCCTGCCGTCGGCGTTTGCCGCCGATCCCGATCGCCTCGCCCGGTTCGCGCGCGAGGCGCGCCTGCTGGCGTCGCTCAATCATCCGAATATCGCTCACGTGTACGGCGTCGAAGACACCGGGGGCGTCCACGGACTCGTGATGGAGCTGGTTGAGGGTCCGACGCTAGCGGAGCGACTGGGGCAGGTCGGTCTGCCGCTCCACGAGGCCCTCGCGATCGCGCGCCAGATCGCCGACGCGCTGGATACCGCGCACGAGAAGGGGATCGTCCATCGCGATCTCAAACCCGCCAACATCAAGCTGGCGCCCGACGGCGCGGTCAAGGTGCTCGACTTCGGGCTGGCGACGGCGGCGTTGCGACCGGAGGAACTGAGTCAGGCGCCGACGATGAGGCCGACCGAGGTCGGGACGATCGTCGGCACGGCGGCCTACATGAGCCCCGAACAGGCGCGCGGATTGGCGGTCGACAAGCGGACCGACATCTGGGCGTTCGGCTGCGTGCTGTACGAGATGCTGACCGGACGGCAGGCGTTCATTGGCGCGACGATGTCAGACATCATGGCGCGCGTGCTCGAACGTGAGCCGGATTGGTCGGCGCTGCCGCCCGCGACGTCAGCGCGTGTCCACGAGCTGCTGCGCCGGTGTCTGGCCAAGGATCTCAGGCAGCGACTCCGCGACATTGGCGATGCAAGGTTCGAACTGTCGCGTGAGCGAGAATCAGACGTTGACGACACCCGGAAGACCATCGCGTTTGAACGGAGACGGCCTCGTGACAGGGCCACGACAGCTGTCGCCATCGTGGCGATGGCTGTCGCCGCGGTGAGTGGAATCGGCTGGTATCGATCCCGGGCGCCGGCGCCGACACCCTTCGTTCCAGCCGTGCGTTTCGAGGTACCGCCGCCCGCCGGAAGCCGGTTCGCGAGCGACGTCGAACGCACGTATTTGTCGCTCTCACCGGACGGATCGCAGCTCGCGTTCGTCGCACGCGACGCCAGCAACCAGTCGCAAGTGTGGCTGCGGCCGCTCTCTGCGCTCGATGCGCGTCCCGTCGCCGGCACGGAGAACGCGCGCGGAGTCTTCTGGGCGCCCGACAGTCGGGCGCTCGCCTTCTTCGCGGGCAACAAGCTGAAACGCGTGGACGTGTCCGGAGGTGCCGTCGTCTCAGTCTGTGACGCCCCCGAAGGGATCGGGCTGTTCGGGACCTGGGGCACGGACGGCCAGATACTGTTCGCGTCGGTCGAAGGCGCGTCGATTTTCCGCGTGTCGACAGCCGGCGGAACGCCTGGTCCAGAAATCACGCGAAACCTGTCGGGCGGCGAAGCGCGAGTCAACTGGCCATGGTTTCTTCCGGACGGCAAACGATTCGTGTATCTGTCGCGCCTGAAAAACGGCAGCGGACAGATCATGCTCGCGGAACCGCCGAAGGCGCCTCGTCCGCTCGTCTCGGCGGTGTCCAACCCGCAATGGATCGACCCGGACATCCTGGTGTTCGCACGCGACGGTACGCTCGTTGGCCAGCGAATCGACCTGTCGCAGGCTCGCGCCGTCGGCGAGCCGTTCTCCATCGCGGGGCCGATCGACTATTTCTTCTCGACCGGACGAGCGATGTTCACGGCGTCCCGCACCGGGACGCTGGCGTATCAATCTCACAAAGACGTCGATCGACTCGTCTGGGTGGACCGGGCCGGCCACGAGCTCGGCGCCGTCGGCGCCGATGGCGGGTACCTATCGGTGCGACTCTCTCCGGATGGACGAATGGTGCTGTTCGCCCGCATCAACCCGCAGAACGGCACGCCTGACGTGTGGACCTTCGACCTCGATCGCCACGTCGACACGCGTCTCACGTCGGACCCCGGGAGTGAGGCGTACCCGGTGTGGCTGCCGTCGGGTCGCGGCATTGTCTTCATGGCGGATCGCGGGGGCGCGCCGCACTTGTTTCGAAAAGATACCGCGACCGGGGCCGACGAACAGTTGACGCCGGCGGGAAGGTTCCAGCAAGCAGAAGACGTGTCCGACGCGGGCGACATCTTCTTCTCCGAGCGAACCGAACGAGGCAATTTCGACGTCCGGGTGTTCCATCCAGGCAATCCGCCGGTGATCTCCGACGCGTTCAACTCTCCCTTCGATGAGCAGCAGCTGCGTCTGTCGCCGGACAACCGCGTGATCGCCGTCGTGTCCGACGAGTCGGGCCGGTACGAGCTCTCTGTGACGTCGTTTCCGCCGAAGGGTGCCAAGGTGTCTGTGTCGAACGGCGGAGCGTGGGCCCCGCGGTGGGCACCTGACGGCCGTGAGCTCTTTTATCTGGCAGCCGGCGGGCGCCTCATGGCGGTGCCGGTTCGCACGCAGCCGGTGCTGGAGATGGGAAGGCCGATGCCGCTCTTCGTCCTGAATCCCGCTGCGCCGTGGAAGGACTTCGACGCCGCCCGCGACGGCAGGAAGTTTCTCGCAATCATCCCCCAGTCGCGGGCCAACGAACAGCCGCTCACCGTGGTCGTCAACTGGACGGCTGGGCTCGCGGCGCGATGATCGCCTTCTCCCGCATCAGCAAGCAGTACGGCCGCCAGATCCTGTTCGTTGACGCCTCCTTCCAGCTCAATCCCGGAGAAAAGGTCGGCCTCGTCGGTCCCAACGGCTCCGGCAAGACGACGCTGTTCCGCATGATCGTCGGTGAGGAGACGGCCGACGAGGGCGAGGTGTCGGTCCCCAGGAAGCTCACCATCGGCTATTTCCGGCAGGACGTCGAGGAGATGTCGGGCCGGTCCGTGCTGGATGAAGCGATCGCGGGAAGCGGGCGGCTCGGATCGCTGCACCACGAGCTCGAAGATCTGAACCAGGCGATGGCGGATCCGGCTCGCACCCGCGACATGGACCGGGTCCTCGCGCGGTTCGGCGAGGTGCAGGAGGAGTACGAGCATCTCGGCGGCTATGCGCTCGAGAACCGGACCCGCGAGATCCTGCTCGGCCTCGGGTTCGACGATGAGCGGATCGGACGCGATGTGGGGGAGCTGTCGGGCGGGTGGAAGATGCGGGTCGCTATGGCCCGGGTGCTGCTCGGCGAGCCCGATGTCCTGCTGATGGATGAGCCGACCAATCACCTCGACATCGAGTCGATCATCTGGCTCGAGGCGTTCCTGAAATCGCGGGCCGGCGCGCTGCTGATGACCTCTCACGACCGCGAGTTCATGAACCGCACCGTGACGAAGATCGCGGAGATTGACGGCGGCGAGATCATCACCTACTCGGGCAATTACGATTTCTACGAGCGCGAGCGCGCGCTGCGGGAAGCGAACCGAGAAGCGGCGTACGCGCGGCAGCAGGCGATGCTCGCCAAGGAACAGCGGTTCATCGAGCGCTTCGCGGCGCACGCGGCCAAGGCGGCGCAGGTGCAGAGCCGCGTGAAGGCGCTCGAGAAGATCGAAAAGATCGAGCTGCCGAAAAAGCGGCGCGTCGTGAAGTTCGATTTCCGCGCGCCGCCGCGCTCCGGCGAGCAGGTCGCGACGCTCGAGTGCGTCACCAAGGCTTACGGCCGGCGCATCGTCCACGACTGCCTGACCCTGACGATCAGGCGAGGCGAACGCTGGTCGGTGATGGGGAAGAACGGCGCCGGGAAGTCGACGCTGTTGAAAATGGTCGCCGGCGCGCTCCCGCCCGACTCCGGCACCATCCGGTTGGGCGCGAGCCTGAAGATGGGATACTTCGCGCAGCAGGCGCTCGACCTGCTCGACCCCGATCTGACGATCGAAGAACAACTGCGAAAGGATTTTCCGCACGAAGCGATCGGTGTCATCAAGAACCTGGCGGGCGCGTTTCAGTTCTCGGGCGACGAGATCGACAAGAAGATTCGAAGCCTTTCAGGCGGGGAGAAGACGCGTCTCGTCCTCGCGCGGATGCTTCTCCAGCCGCCGAATTTCCTCGTCCTCGACGAGCCCACCAACCATCTCGACCTCGCGACGAAGGAGATGCTGCTCGACGCGCTTGGTGATTTCGACGGCACGATGCTGTTCGTCTCGCACGACCGCGCGTTTCTGCGCGGCCTGAGCAATCGGGTCCTCGAGCTGGGCGGCGAGAGCGGCACCGACCGACAGCCGCACGTCTATCCCGGGTCGTACGTCGAGTACGTCGCGCGGACAGGGCATGAAGCGCCAGGCGTGCACCGGTAGACGAACTTGGTAACCTTCCATGCGGTCGCTGGCTGCCGGTCGCCGCTGGTCAAGGACGGCTGACGTCGACGTTGCTCAAGGCCCAACCTCTTCACATCCTTACATCCTTACATCCTTACATCCTCACTTCCTCACTTCCTCACTTTCTGAGATCCCCGTGAAACCCCATCGCGCCTGTCAGGAAGCCCGCCTCGACGAGGTACCGCGCCAGGGGATGCGACGACGGCACGAGGCCGTCGATCTCTTCGATCAACATCCCTCGCGGCCCTTCATCGTCCCCATGGCTTCCGGGGGCGGTTCGCGCCCGATCGATGAGCGCCTGCGCAATCGCCCGGCTGGTTTGTGACCGTTCTGGCTCGGATTCAGGAAGCCACACGAGAAGCTGTCGGTCGCCGCGGGCGAGATAGGCTGCCAGCGCGCCGTTCACGAGAATCACCGTCGCGCCGACCGTGCGCGTCGGGCCACGACCTGCGGAATCGCGATCGACCTTCGAGGCCGACGAGTTCCCGTGGCGAACCTTTGCCGGTGTGCCCGCCCCGTCCGGTGCTGTCCGTCGCGAAGGCCATTTCAACGTCGCGCCGTAGGGGTTCGCGGGATCGGTGGCCGCAAGAATCGCCACCTCCGTCTCGTCCGGCCGGTCGCGCAGCGCGCGCAGCCGGTCGAGGGCGCCTGGCAGCGCGAACTGCGTCGCGCCAAGGCCGGCGACGAAATAGCCGCGGCGCAGCCGTCCGCCCTCTTCCATCGCTTTGAGGACGGGATAGACGGTCGAGAACCCACCGGGGATGACCTCGGTCGTCAGCCCTTCGCGGGTGAGGACGCCGTGGCGCGCGAGCAGTTGTTGCGTCACGGCGGCGACCCACTGAGTCGACAGTCGACGGTCGACAGTCGACAGTCGGCGAGCAACTGAGAGCTGTTGACTGACGACTGTCGACTGACGACTGACGACCGACCATCGTCCCTCCGCGGAGGGCGGCGCCAGACGCCGCGATCGAAACGCGGACACGTGAGGTCGCTTGTGTCGCCGGCGCACGCGCGTACGCGTAAAGGCGCGCAGGGCATGAAACGTATCGTTGGTGACGAGCCCCCTCCACACGAGATTCCACAGTGCGTCGACGGTTTCGGCGGGGTAGCCGCCACCAACGGCCCCGTGCAACGGTCCGAAGAACGACGCGCCTCGCGTCTGGAGGTACTCGAGAATCGCCGCCTCGCGATCGGGTAGATCACCGTCCGGCTTTAGCCGCACCTGTCCGTCTCGGGGAGGCAGCAGCCGCTCCAGATGATCGGACAAATAGAGCGCCACGCGGCCGTCGCGCTCGCCGATCGGCTCGATGCCGACCCACACGACCTCACCGGCCGCCACGACGGCATCCAGATCGGCGGAATCGTACCCGTCGATCCGCGCCGGCAGGATCTCCGTTTCGAGGATCGATGCGGGAAGCGGGGCGCCCTGCAGTTGCTCGATGACATCGAGGAGCGCGTCGGCGCCGTGCCGCCGCTTGATGATCCCCTGCCACGCCGTAGTGAGCCGGCCGAGCACCGCCTGGTCCACCGGCTCGATCTCGTGGCGCAGCTTCGCCAGCGATCGACTCCGGAGGCGCCGCAACACGGCGGCGTCGATCCATTCGCGCCCGGCGCCTCCGGGTCTGAACTCGCCTTCAAGCAGACGCCCCTCCGCCGTCAGACGCATGAGCACCGCCTCCACGGCCGGCGTCGCCAGACCGTATCGCGACGCGAAATCAAAGGCGGTGAACGGCGCATGTGTCCGCGCGTAACGCAGCACGAGATTCCCCAGTGGATCCGGTGCCGGTTGCAGCAGCGATTCGGGAATTCCCATCGGCAGCGGGACGCCCAGCCCGTCTCGATATCGCGCGGCGTCCTCGACGGCGATGTAGCGCGGCTGACCGGCAATGCGCACCGGCAGGACGCGCCGAGCCGCGATCAGCGATTGAAAGCCCTCGGCGCCAGCGATGTTGAAGATACGCGCGAGCACCTCGTCCTCGGAGAGGTCGCCGATGGACAGCAGCATGTCGTGGGCCGCGTCGGCGCTCTTCGCGCGGTACTGGGGATCGAGGCGTTGGAGCTGCTGCTCGATGGCATCCATCGACCCGGCGTCGAGCAGGTCGCGCAGCTCCGCGTCGCCCAACAGCTCGCGCAGTTGACTCTGGTCGACGGCCAGCGCCTGGGCCCGCCGCTCGGCGAGCGGCGCATCGCCGTCGTACAGAAAACTGGCGACGTAGCTGAAGAGCAGAGACGCGGCAAATGGTGACGGGGTTTCGGAATCGACGACCGCGACGCGGACGGTCCGGCTCCGAACGTCGGCCAGAGTGCCCACGAGCGCCGGCATATCGAAGAAGTCGCGCAGGCATTCGCGATACGTTTCGAGCAGCACGGGAAACGATCCGTAGCGCGACGCGACGGCGAGCAGGTCGGCGGCGCGTTTCCGTTGCTGCCACAGCGGCGCGCGCATCCCCGGCCGCCGCTTCGGCAGGAGGAGCGAGCGCGCGGCGTTCTCCCGGAATTTCGCGGCGAAGAGCGCCGTCGCCCCAAGCTGCCGGACGACGAGTGGTTGCACTTCATCGGGATCGGGCAGCAGCAGGCGCGCATCCGGCGGCTCGTCCACATCCGGAAATCTCACCACGAACCCATCGTCTCCCCACAGTGTCTCGACGTCCACGCCGGTCTCTTCGCGAACCTTCGCGGCGGCGGCCATCGCCCAGGGCGCGTGAATGCGGCCGCCGCGGGGTGAGAGCACGCAGACGCGCCAGTCGCCCAGCTCGTCACGCACGCGCTCGACCACGATCGTCCTGGCGTCGGGCACGGCGTGAGCGGCGGCCATCTGATCCCGGAGGTACTGGAGCAGGTTCTCGGCCGCGCGCCGATCGAGGTCGTGTTCCCCCGTGAGCCGATCGATGGCCGCGCCGGGCCGCGTCCGCAGCAGGTCGTGCATCAGACGGCCGATGGCCAGGCCGAGCTCGAGCGGACGTCCCGCGCGGTCGCCCTTCCAGAACGGCATCTTCCCCGGCTGTCCCGGCGCCGGCGAGACCAGCACCCGGTCGTGTGTGATCTCTTCGATGCGCCACGACGAGGCGCCGAGCACGAATGTCTCGCCGACACGGCTTTCGAAGACCATTTCTTCGTCGAGCTCGCCGACGCGCGCGCTGCCTGGACCCGCGCCGACGAGAAAGACACTGTACAACCCGCGATCGGGAATCGTGCCGCCGTTGGCGATCGCGACGCGCTTGGCGCCCTCACGCGCCGCGACGGTTCCCGCGATGCGATCCCAGGTGATGCGCGGCCTCAGCTCGGCGAATTCGTCCGAGGGGTAGCGGCCCGACAGCATGTCGAGCACGCCTTCGAACACGGGGCGGCTCAATTCCGCGAACGGTGCCGCCGACCGGATCGTCGCGAAGAGCCGATCGACCTCCCATTCCTCCATCGCGGTCATCGCGACCACCTGCTGCGCGACGATATCGAGCGGATTGCGCGGGTAGCGGGTCGCCTCGACCGCGCCGTCGTGCATCGCTTTCGCGACCGCTGCACACGCGACGAGGTCGCCCCGAAACTTCGGAAAGATGACGCCTTCGCTCACGGCATTCGCGTGATGGCCGCCGCGGCCGATGCGCTGCAGTCCGCTGGCGACCGACGGCGGGGCTTCGACTTGAACGACCAGATCGATGGCGCCCATGTCGATCCCGAGCTCGAGCGATGAGGTGGCGACCAGCGCGCGGAGCGCGCCCGCCTTCAACAGCTCCTCGACCTCGACGCGCTGCGGCCGGGCGATCGATCCATGGTGGGAGCGCACGAGCGTCTCGCCGGCCAGCTCGTTGAGCGCGCCGGCCAGCCGTTCGGCGAGACGTCGGCTGTTCACGAAGATCAGCGTAGAGCGGTGCGCGTGGATGAGCTCGAGCAGCCGCGGGTGGATCGCCGGCCAGATGGACCGCCGCTGATCGCCCACCGATGCGGGACCGCCGGGGATGTCGCCGGCCGTTGACAGCTTCGCCATGTCCTCGACGGGCACTTCAATCGTCAGCTTCAGCATCTTCTTCACGCCGACGTCGACGATGGTCACGGGGCGGTACCGGACGCTCGCCCGGCTGACAGAGAACTCGTGCTCGATCTCCTGGGACGCCCCGGAGTCGTCCGTCATCAGTCGTCGGTCGGCAGTCGCCCGGCCGTCAACGCCTGACGGTTTTCGCCGCTTGACCGACGACGGATGACTGTCGACTGACGACTGTCGACTGATGACTGACGACTGTCGACTGATGACTGACGACTGTCGACTGTCGACTGACGACTGTCGACTGTCGACTGACGACTGTACGCCGCCGAGAAACCGCGCGACCTCATCGAGGGGACGCTGCGTGGCCGACAGGCCGATGCGCTGCAGCGGGCGCCCGCAGAGCGCGGCGAGGCGCTCGATGGAGAGCGCCAGATGCGCGCCGCGCTTGGTCGGCACGAGTGCGTGAATCTCGTCGACGATGACCGTGTCGATCGATCGCAGGGCCTCTCGCGCGTTCGACGTCAACAGCAGATACAGCGATTCGGGCGTGGTGATCAGGATGTCGGCCGGATCGCGCTGGAAGCGCGCGCGCTCGGCGGCCGGCGTGTCGCCGCTGCGGACGGCGATCGCGGGCGTGATGAATGTCTCACCGCGGGCGGCCGCGAGCTGCGAGATGCCGGCGAGCGGCGCGCGCAGGTTGCGTTCGACGTCGACCGCCAGCGCCTTGAGCGGCGACACATACAACACGCGGCACCGGCGCGCCTGGGGCGGCGGCTCGGTGAACATCAGCCGGTCGAGGCACCACAAGAACGCCGCGAGCGTCTTGCCGCTGCCGGTGGGCGCGAGGATCAGCGTCGAGTCCCCGCGCGCGATCGGCGGCCATCCGAGCTCTTGCGGCCGGGTCGGCGCCTCGAACACCGCCGTGAACCACTCGCGGACCGCCGGACGAAACAGCGCGAGCGCAGCGGAATTCGGCCGAGCGGTCACGCGGCCATCTTATAATGGTGGGGAAGGCCGATTTCGATCGGTCGCGCGGGACCGCAGTCCTGCGCCATCCACAAAGGAGACGCATGGGAGACGCAGGCGAAGGCTTGATCGACGCAGAAGCCCGGATTCAGGAACGGATGGAAGATCTGGCGCACGAGCGCGCACAGAAGCACGTGCGCACCGTGCGCGATCCCGAACGGTTGCGGGTGCTCGAGTCGCTGCGGCTCGCGCGCACTGAGATCGAACGCCAGTTCAACGCCACGGCGCACGAACGCCGCCGGGCGCAGCTTCAGCAGGCCATCGACGAGATCGCGCGGCGCATGGCGGAGGCGAGCGCGGCAATCGGATCGTGACCGTCGAGCAATACCACGACGGCTCCAAGCATCATTTCCATCGGTTCGCTGCCTCGCTCGGCTATCTGGACTGGGCGTCGCAGCCGAACCCGTTCCGATCGTTCGGCGCGCCGGCGATCCCGCTGCCGCGCGGGCCCGACGGCGTCGCCGGCGTGCCTCCCGTTTCACCATCTGGCGTGACCTACGATCGGCTGTTTCAGCCGGCGGTGGACCCCGCGCCGATCTCCGCGTCGGGCATTGGCGATGTGTTGCGGCATGCGCTCGGATTGTCCGCGTGGAAGCGGTTCCGGGACGCACGCCCTTCGACGAGCTCAGGGCGTCGTGAGCTTGTCGAACGACGCTGGGCGCTGCGCGTCAATCCTTCGAGCGGCAACCTGCATCCGACCGAAGCGTACGTGGTGGCCGGGCCGTTGGCGGGTCTTGGAGACACGCCGGCGGTCTACCACTACGCGCCCGATCGGCACGCGCTGGAATTGCGCTGCCGCTTCGACGCGGACGCGTGGCTGGCCGCGTGCGGCAGCCCTTCCGCGGGATGGCTCGTGGCGCTGGCGTCGATTCATTGGCGCGAGGCGTGGAAGTACGGCGAGCGCGCGTTTCGCTATTGCCAACACGATCTGGGTCACGCGATCGCGGCCGTGCGCCTCGCCGCGGGGCTCGCCGGCTGGCGGGCCAGCATCCTGCCGCACTGGTCGCAGCAGGCGATCGCGGCCATGGCGGGCATCGATCGCGATGACGACTTCGTCGACGCCGAGCGCGAGGAGCCCGCCTGCGTGATAGCGGTGACGGCCGGAGCCCCCCCGTCGTCGCTGGGCGACGGCCGCGCGCTTGCCGACGCGATCCAACGTGGACGGTGGTCGGGCCGCGCCAGCCAATTGAGCGAAGATCACGTCGAGTGGACGTCCATCGACGAGATCGCGCGCGCGACAGAAGATTCCGGTCGTCCGCCTTCGCGGGAAGCTCCGGCGGACCGCCGTAACCTTGGCGGAGAGCGTCACGCCGTTCCGATCGTGGAGGCCGTCACGAATTGGCCCGACCGCGGGCTCGACGCGCGCCGATTGATTCTGCAGCGCCGCAGTGCGCTCGCCTTCGACGGCACATCGGCGACGACGACCGGCGCGTTCATGACTATGCTGTCACGCGTGATGCCGGGGGCATGTCCACCCTGGGATGCACTCTGGTGGACAGCGTGCGTGCACCTCGTGCTGTTCGTGCATCGCGTCGAGGGCCTGGCGTCAGGTTTGTATTTTCTGGTGCGTGATCCGGACGCGCTGCCGCGCATCAAGGCCGCGTGCGGCCGCGAATTTCTCTGGGAGCGCATAGCCGGCGCGCTGCCGCTGTTTCTGCTGGCCACAGGAGATTGTCGGTCGCTCGCCCGTCGTCTCAGCTGCGATCAGGACATCGCGGCGGACGGCTTCTTCAGCCTCGGCATGCTGGCGGAGCTCGACGCGAGCCTGCGCGAGCACGGGCCATCGTTCTACCGCCACCTGTTCTGGGAGTCCGGGTTCGTCGGGCAGATTCTGTACCTCGAAGCGGAAGCCGCCGGTGCGCGGGCGACGGGAATCGGCTGCTTCTACGACGACCCGGTCCACGACGTGCTGAGTCTCGAAGGCCACGCGTTTCAGAGTCTGTATCACTTCACCGTCGGCGCGCCCGTCGAGGACAATCGCCTGACGACCGAACCGCCGTACGTCTGAGGAACGATTCAGCGTCTCTCGACCACAACGCGAAAAGCACTCAGCAGCTTGACATCCGACCCTGCAATCCCTAGGGTGAAGGTATGAACGTCTGATTCTCTCCCGAGCTGGAAGCCAAGCTTGCCGACATTGCCGCGCGCACTGGGAGACAAGTCAGGGGAGCTGATTCAGACCGCGGTGTCCCGGCTGGTTGATGAGGAATCCCGCTTTGAATCTGTCGAGGAGGGCTTTGCCTCTCTCGATCGCGGTGAGTACGTCACGCACGAGGAAGTGGATGCCTGCCTCGAACGCCTGCTGCGCTCTTGATGCAGGTCCGCTGGTCTCCCGAAGCCGCTGCCGACCTCGAATCGATCGTTCCATGTACTGCAACTTCGGCCTGGTGCATCAGACGCTCCGCGTGACGCCAGCGATGGAAGCGGGGATCGCGGATCACGTCTGGTCGATCGAAGAAATCATTAGGCGGTTGGCGCGAGGGTGATTGACGATGCTTGGACGCATCAGCCTGCCGATGCTCGTCGCCATTTTCATCCTGGCGCTGATCATCTTCGGGCCACTCGGCCCCTGGCCACGTGGACCGCGCGGGCCATTTTCAGACTGATACCTCCGCCTCGCGTTCGTTGACTTGCCCGAATGCGTCCGCTAGCATGGTGGCTTGGCTTGCGAAATCGTTCACAAGCATAGTCGCGCGGTCTGATCCGACTCGAGACTCACCCATGCAGGGCTGGTTTTCCATCCTCATCATGATCGCGCTCGGCGCCGGGTTCGCCGGGTTCTCGATACTGCTGTCCAACCTGCTCGGTCCGAGCAAGCCGTCCCCGGAAAAATCGGCGCCCTACGAGTGCGGCATGCCGGCCGTCGGCGACGCGCGCGAGCGGCAGTCGGTGAAGTTCTACCTCGTGGCGATGATCTTTCTGCTGTTCGACATCGAGGTGGCGTTTCTGTATCCATGGGCGATGGCGCTGAGAGATCTCGGATGGGGCGGCTTCGTCCAGGTCGTGCTCTTCATGGCGCTGTTGCTGGCCGGATACACCTACGTCTGGCGCAAAGGCGCGCTCGACTGGGGCGCCACGAATTCTGAATTATGAATTATGGGCCTTGAATCCGAAATCCCTGTGTTGACGACGACCGTCGAGAAGATGGTGCAGTGGGCCCGCCGGTCCTCGATCTGGCCGGTGACGTTCGGCTTGGCGTGTTGCGCCATCGAAATGATGGCGATGAGCTGCTCGCGGTACGACATCGCGCGGTTCGGCGCGGAAGTCTTCCGCGGCAGCCCGCGCCAGTCGGACCTGATGATCGTTGCCGGCCGTCTCTCGCGCAAGATGGCGCCGGCGCTGCGGCGGGTCTACGACCAGATGCCCGAACCCAAATGGGTGATCTCGATGGGCTCCTGCGCGTCGATCGGCGGCGTCTTCGACAACTACGCCCTCGTGCAGGGCGTCGATCAGGTCGTGCCGGTCGACGTGTACGTGCCCGGCTGTCCTCCCCGACCCGAATCCCTCATCTACGGCATCGTCCAGCTCCAGCGGAAGATCGCGCGGCAGAAGCTCGCCTGAATGGACGCCACCGCGCTCATCGCGTCGCTGCAGGAAGGTGTGCCCGAAGCCCGGTTCGAGCCGGCGGCCAGCATCGATCTGCAGACGACGATCTACGTGTCGCGCGACCAGCTCCCGGCGGTTGCGCGGGCGCTTCGTGACAGGCCGGACTTCCGCTTCGATTTTCTCGCGGAGCTGACCGCGGTCGACTTCTGGCCTCGCGAGCCGAGGTTCGAGGTCGTCTACATCCTCGTCTCGACCGGACGCCGGGCGCGCGTGCGGCTGAAGGTGCGGGTGCCGGCCGGGGACGTGCACGTCGGCACGGTGAGCGGCATCTGGCCGGCAGCCAACTGGCTCGAGCGCGAGGTGTGGGATCTGTTCGGCGTCGTGTTCGATGGGCACCCCGATCCGCGTCGGCTGCTCATGCCCGAGGACTGGGAAGGCTACCCGCTCCGCAAGGACTATCCGGTGCAGATCAAGATGGCGCCGAGGACGACCGAGGCGCTGCAGGTGACCGAGGAGCAGTTCCGCGCGAGCGTGGAGAAGGACAGGTTAGCGCGCCGGTAGGAGAGTGCTTGACCATCACTGATCAAACACAAAGGACACAACGGACACAAAGGTCCGGATCGCTTGGGTCCAGATCTATTGGTTCTTTCCTTTGTGTCCGTTGTGTCCTTTGTGTTGATTCAGCGGTCGCATCTAGCGGTCCGGTGGCGCATGCCTGAAATCAAGACCGAAATCATGACCGTCAACATGGGGCCTCAGCACCCCAGCACGCACGGCGTGTTGCGGCTCGTGCTGGAGCTCGACGGCGAGACGGTCCTGTCGGCCGCACCGACCATCGGCTACCTCCACACCGGCATCGAGAAGACCACCGAGCAGAAGAAGTGGCAGCAGGTCATCCCGCTGGTGGAGCGGATGGACTACCTGAGCGCGCAGTCCAACAGCATGGCGTTCTGCCTCTCGGTGGAGAAGCTGCTCGGCGTCGAGGTCCCTGAACGCGTCCGAAACATCCGCGTGCTCATCGCGGAGCTGCAGCGCATCAACAGCCACCTCGTGTGGCTCGGCACGCACGGCATGGAGCTCGGCGCCGTCTCGGTGATGCTGTACTGCTTCCGTGAGCGCGAGCTGCTGCTCAACATCAACGAGATGCTCGCCGGCTTCCGGATGTTTCCGAGCTACATGCGCGTCGGCGGCCTGCGCGAGGATCTGCCGCGCGGATTTCATGACGCGGTCCGCGCGTTTCTCGATCGGTTCCTGCCAAAGCTCGACGAGTACGAAGATCTGCTGACCAACAACGAGATTTATCTCAAGCGGACGCAAGACGTCGGCGTCATCTCGAAAGACGATGCCGTGGCGTACAGCCTGGTGGGGCCGATCGCGCGCGCGGCCGGCGTCGAGTATGACGTCCGCACATATTTTCCCTACCTTGGATACGAGACCTACGACTTCGCGGTGCCGATCCAAAGCCGCGGCGACGTGTACGCGCGCTATCTGGTGCGCGTGGCCGAGATGAAGGAGAGCGTGAAAATCTGCCGCCAGGCGCTCGAGCGCATCACGCCGACCGGTCCCTTTGCGATCGGCGATCCGCGCATCACACCGCCGCCCAAGGATCGCGTGTACACGGAGATGGAAGCGCTCATCCAGCACTTCCTCATTTACTCGCAGGGATTCACCGTGCCGGCGGGCGAGGCCTACGTGCCGGTCGAAGGGCCCCGCGGCGAGCAGGGCTTCTACATCGTGTCGGACGGCACGAACCGGCCGTGGCGCGTCAAATCGCGCGCGCCGTCGCTGCTGGCGTGCCAGGCGCTCGAGTCGATGGTTGTGGGCGGGCTGATCGCGGACGTCATCGCGGTGATCGGATCGATTGACGTCGTCATGGGAGACGTGGACCGGTGACCTTCCACCCGCGCATCGATTACGCGACCTTCCACACCTCGCAGCGTCAGCTCGAGGACGAGGGCGCGCCCTTCGTCTACACGGCGGAGCATCGGGCGAGGTTCGACGAGATCCTCAAACGGTATCCTCCCGATCGCAAGCGATCGGCGGTGCTGCCGGCGCTCTACCTGGTGCAGCGTCAACTCGGCTACATCACCGCCAACGCCATGCGGTACGTCGCCGGGCTGCTCGAGATCACGGCGGCGGATGTGGAAGACGTCGTGTCGTACTACACGATGTTCCGCACGAAACCGGCCGGCATCTTCGTGCTGCAGGTCTGTCGGACGCTGTCGTGCGCGTTGAACGGCGCCGAGCGGGTGACCGAGGAGCTCTCGGGGAAGCTGGGCATCGTGCCCGGCCAGACCGACGCGAGCGGGACGTTCACGCTGCTCGAGGCCGAATGCCTGGGCGCCTGCGACCGCGCCCCGGTCGTGATGGTCAACGATGCGTGGCACGAGTGTCTGAAGCCCGAGGACGCGTCGAAACTGATCGACGATCTCCGCGCGCGCGGCGAGGCGGCGCTGTCGGGCTGTCATCACGTGATCGAGCACAAACGATAATCGCTGAGCACAAGATGCAACCACGAAAACACGAAGACACGAAAACAGACAAAGTTGTCGTCTTCGTGCTTTCGTGTCTTCGTGGTTGCATTTTGAGGCTGAACCGACGCTGATATGGAGCCGCTGCTCACCAAATACGTGCGCGAGCCGAACTCGTTCACGCTCGACTTCTACCTGCAGCACCAAGGGTATGAGGGACTGCGGAAGGCGCTCGCGCTCAAGCCGGACGAAGTGATCGAGATGGTCAAGGTCTCGGGGCTACGCGGCCGCGGCGGCGCTGGCTTTCCGACCGGCATGAAATGGCAGTTCGTCGACAAGAAGTCGCCGAACCCGAGATACATTGCCTGCAACGCCGACGAGAGCGAGCCGGGGACGTTCAAGGATCACCTGCTGATGGAGCGCAACCCGTATCTGCTGATCGAAGGGTGCGCGATCGCGTGCTACGCCGTCGGCGCACGGGTTGCGTACATCTACATCCGCGGCGAGTTCCTGCACGTGCAGCACATCCTGGAACAGGCGATTGCCGACGCCTACGCTCGGGGATTTCTCGGGAAGAACGTCCTCGGATCCGGTTTCGACTGCGACGTCTTCGTCCATCGCGGCGCCGGCGCCTATGAAGCCGGCGAGGAGACGGCGCTGATCGAATCGCTCGAAGGCAAGCGCGCGCAGCCGCGCAACAAACCGCCGTTTCCCGCCGTCGTCGGTCTGTACAACTGTCCGACCGCGGTGAACAACGTCGAGACGCTCTGCAATGTGCCGCTGATCCTGTTCAATGGGGCGGCGTGGTTCGCCAGTCTTGGTCCGGAGAAGAATGGCGGTCCCAAGCTGTACTGCGTCAGCGGACACGTCAAGCGGCCTGGTGTCTACGAAGCGTCGATGCAGGTGACGCTGCGCGAGCTCATCGAGACTCGTGCGGGCGGCGCGCGTGACGGACGGAGGATCAAGGCGGTCATCCCCGGCGGTTCGTCCGTCCCGATCCTGCTGCCCGATCAGCTTGACACGCAGGCCAGTTTCGACGGCGTGCAGAAGGCGGGTTCGCTGCTCGGGTCGGCCGGCCTCGTCGTGCTCGACGACACGACCTGCATGGTGTGGCTCGCCGGGAACCTGCTCCACTTCTACCGGCACGAGTCGTGCGGCAAGTGCACGCCGTGCCGCGAGGGCACCGACTGGCTGTACAAGATCCTGCGGCGGATCGAGTGCGGGGAAGGCCAGATGCGCGATCTCGATCTGCTGTCGAGCATCTCGGCGAACATCGGCGGCAAGACGCTGTGCGCGTTCGGCGACGCCGCGGTCACCCCGGTGCTGACGGGGCTGAAACATTTCCGGCACGAATACGAAGCGCACATCAAGGAAGGACGCTGCCCGCTGCCCGCGGACTGGCGCGCGCGAGCCACGGTGGGGGCGCACTGAAAGAACAAATGCAACCACGAAGACACGAAAACACGAACAAAGAACAGGTTTTCTTCGTGCCTTTGTGTTTTCGTGGTTGCATTTAGTCGCACATGACTCCTTTGCTCATCGCCCAAATCGGCCTGACGCTCTTCGTCTTCGTGATGCTGCTGAGCTCGGCGGCCGTCATGGTCTACGTCGAACGCAAGGTCGCGGCGATGCTCCAGCAGCGGCTCGGGCCGTACCTGGTCGGCCCCAAAGGTCTCCTGCAGCCGCTGGCGGACGTCATCAAGCTGATGTTCAAGGAGGAGCTGCGGCCGCTGGCGGCCGATCCGCTCCTGTTTGCGCTGGCGCCGATCCTTTCGGCGACCGCCGCCTTCGCGGCGTTCGCCGTCGTGCCCTTCGGCGCCGACACGACGTTGTTCGGCCTGCTGCGCGAGCCGCTGCGCCTGCAGGTGGCCGACGTCAACGTCGCGATCCTCGTCATCTTCGCGATCGCCTCGATGGGCGTCTATGGCATCGTGCTCGCCGGCTGGAGCTCGAACAGCAAATATTCGTTGATCGGCGGCTTACGGTCCTCCGCGCAGATGATCAGCTACGAGCTGTCGTACGGGCTCGCCCTGGCGGGCGTGCTCGTCATCGCGAATTCGCTGTCGCTCAGCGACATCGTGAACCGCCAAAGCGGCACCTGGCTCGGCTTCCTGCCGCGGTGGTTCCTCTTCGTGCAGCCGCTCGGTTTTTTCATCTACATGACCGCGGGAATCGCGGAAACCAACCGCGCGCCGTTCGATTTTCCGGAAGCAGAGCAGGAGCTCGTCGCCGGCTACCACACCGAGTACAGCAGCATGAGCTTTGCGATGTTCTTTCTGGCGGAGTACATCAACATGGTGACGATGTCCGCCGTCGCGACCGATCTGTTTCTCGGCGGCTGGCACGGGCCGTTTCTGCCGGAATCGCTCGGCTGGATCTGGTTCCTGCTCAAGGTCGCGGCGATTCTGTTTTTCTACGTGTGGATGCGTTGGACGCTGCCGCGATACCGGTACGACCAGCTGATGCGGTTTGGCTGGAAGATCCTGCTGCCGCTTGCCGTCGTCAATCTGCTCGTGACCGCCGCGGGAGTTCTGTACTTTGGCGCGTGAATCGTTGCAAGCAATGCCGACATGACATCGTTCTACCTCTTTGGCGCCGTCGCCGTCGGGGCTTCGCTGCTCGTGATTGCGCAGCGGAATCCGGTCTACAGCGTCCTGCTGCTGATTGCGTCCTTCGGGGCGCTGTCGGGCCTGTACGTGCTGCTTGACGCGCCGTTTGTCGCCGTCATCCAGATCATCGTCTACGCCGGCGCGATCATGGTGCTGTTTCTGTTCGTCGTCATGCTGTTGAACGCGCCGCATGAGGACACCGAGCAGGATCTCGAGCGGATGGCGAGTCGGCGGCCCGCGGCGGCGGGCGGCGTGAGGATCTTCGGTGGGGCGCTCGCGGCAGGTCTGCTCGTCGAGCTGTGGTGGGCGTTGACGAAGAACGGCGGCGAGTCGGGCGTGTTCCCGGGCGGCGCCGTCAGCTCGGTCCGGACCATCGGGCGGTCGCTGTTCACCGATTACGCGTTCGCGTTCGAGGTCACCTCGGTCCTGATTCTGGTGGCGATGGTGGGCGCCGTCGTGCTCGCCCGCCGCGAAGTGGTGACGGGTCTCGGCCGCGGCAGGCCGCCGGGGCCGCGCACCCTCAAATGATGCCCACGCTCAACGACTACCTCGTGCTCTCGGCGATCCTGTTCGCCATCGGCACGGCAGGTGTCTTCGTTCGCCGCAACCTGATCACCATTCTGTTGTCGATCGAGATCATGTTGAATGCGGTGAACCTCACCTTCGTCGCCTTCGGCCGCGCGCTTGGGGCGGTCGACGGACAGATCCTCGTGTTTTTCGTGATGACCGTCGCCGCCGCCGAAGCGGCGGTCGGTCTCGCGATCGTGATCGACCTGTTCCGCCATCGCGAATCGCTCAATCCCGACTCGTTTGCGAGTCTCAAATGGTGACTGCCCTTGCCACGAAAGCACGAAAGCACGAAGACAAATCAATAGGGTTTTGTTTGTGTCTTCGTGTTTTCGTGGTTGCATTTGGGACGCCATGCTGCTGCTGATCCCGCTCCTTCCGTTCGTCGGGTTTCTGCTGAACGCCTCCTTCGGCCGGCGCATCAGCAAGGCTGCCGCGGGCGCGATCGCGTGCGGCTCGATGCTCGCGTCCTTTGGCGTATCGACGATTGCGGTGTGGAGGCTCGTCGGCCTGCCGCCTGAATCGCGTGCCCTCGCGCAAACGGTCCTCAGGTGGATCACGTCCGGCGACTTCGACGTGAGCTTCACGCTGCGGGTCGATCCGCTGTCCGCCTTGATGATCCTGGTGGTCACCGGAATCGGATCGCTCATCCACATCTATTCGACGGCCTACATGCACGAGGAGCGCGACTCCGAATACGCCCGCTACTTCTCGTACCTCAACCTGTTCGCGGCGTTCATGCTCGTCCTCGTGCTCGGCTCGAACTTCCTCGTGATGTTCGTCGGCTGGGAAGGCGTCGGTCTCTGCTCGTACCTGCTCATCGGGTTCTGGTATCAGAAGGAATCGGCGGCCGACGCCGGCAAGAAGGCTTTCATCGTCAACCGCATCGGCGACTTCGGCTTCATCCTGGGCATGCTGCTCGCGTTCGTCCGTTTCGGAACGCTCGACTTTCAGGAAATCGCCCGATCCGTGGCCGCTCTCCGTCCGGAGACCACGTTCGGCACGCTGTCGGCGCTCACGTTGCTCCTGTTCGTGGGCGCCACCGGCAAGTCGGCGCAGATTCCGCTCCACGTCTGGCTTCCCGACGCGATGGAAGGCCCGACGCCGGTATCGGCGTTGATCCATGCGGCGACGATGGTGACGGCGGGTGTGTACATGATCGGCCGCAACGCCGTGCTGTTCGGTCACGCGCCGCACACGCTGACGATCGTCGCCATCATCGGCACGGCCACGGCGTTGATGGCTGGCACGATTGGTCTGGTGCAGAACGACATCAAGCGCGTGTTGGCATACTCCACCGTGTCGCAACTGGGATACATGTTCCTGGCGATGGGCGTGGGCGCCTACACGGCGGGCATCTTCCACCTCTTCACCCATGCGTTCTTCAAGGCGCTGTTGTTCCTCGGATCGGGCGCGGTGATTCACGCGTTGGCGGGCGAACAGGACCTCAGGCGAATGGGCGGCCTGAAACGTGAGCTGCCGATCACGTACTGGACGTTTTTTACCGGCGCGCTCGCGATTGCCGGCGTGCCGCTGTTGGCCGGGTTCTTCAGCAAGGACGAGATTCTGTACCGCACGTTCGCGGGCGGGCACCTGTGGCTGTGGACGGTCGGCCTGCTCACGTCGCTGCTGACTGCGACGTACATGTTCCGCGTCGTGTTTCTCGCGTTCCACGGCGAGCGGGCCGGCGAGCACCCAGCACCCAGCACCGAGCACCCAGCACCCAGCACCCAGCGTCATCTGCACGATGCGCCGCCGGCGATGGCGCTGGCGCTCATCGTGCTCGCGGCCGGGTCGGTGCTCGCGGGATACGTCGGCGTTCCGCGCGCCGTTGGCGGGTCGAATCGAATCGAGCAGTTTCTCGCACCGAGCTTCGGCGAAGTCCGGCTAAAGCCGGACGCCACTAATGATGCACGTGCGGCCCTGCTTCAGCCGGGCCAAGAACGTCAGGAAGAAGCCGCGAGCGCCACTGAAGGGCTCGAGCGTGGCCTGATGGGCGTCTCGAGTGCGATCGCGCTCGGGGGAATCGGCATCGCGTGGTTCTTCTTCCTGAAAAAGAAGCGCGCGGCCGACGAGATGGCGGTGCGGTTTGCGGGCGTGCATCGCGTGCTCGCCAACAAGTACTACGTCGACGAGATGTACGAGGCGGCAGTGGTCCAGCCGATCCGAATCGCGTCGGACGAGGGCTTGTGGAACGGCGTCGACGTCCGCGTCATTGACGGGGCGGTGAACGGAGTCGGTGGCCTGGTAGGTGGCAGCAGCTCGGCGCTGCGACGGATCCAGACCGGCTCGGTCCGTCTGTACGCGGTGTCGGTGATGCTCGGGGTGGTGGTGATACTGGGGTATTACGTGTGGCGCTGAGTAACCACAAAGGACACGAAGGACACGAAGGTAAAGAGCTATCGCGTTTGCGTTTGATCCTTTGTGTCCATTGTGTCCTTTGTGGTGATTAGACGTTGATGATGTTTCCGATCCTCAGTTCGTTGGTCGCTCTGCCGATCGCCGGCGCGATCCTGCTGCTCTTCGTGAGAGACGATGAGCACAACGAGCCCCTCGTCCGCAACATCGCGCTCGTGGTGTCGCTGCTGGTGTTCGCCCAAACGCTGTTGCTGTGGAGCCGGTTCAACGCCGGGTCGGCGGAGTTTCAGTTCGTCGAGCGTCACGCGTGGATTCCGGCCTTCGGGATCAGCTATCTGGTCGGCGTCGACGGCATCAGCCTCCTGCTGCTCGTCCTGACCGGCTTTCTCACGCCGCTCGCGCTCCTGAGCTCGTGGGAATCGGTGCATAAGAAGACGAAGGCGTTCTGCATCTTCGTGCTCCTCCTCGAGAGCGCCATGATGGGCGTCTTCGTCTCGCTCGACCTGTTTCTGTTCTACATCTTCTGGGACGCCATGCTGATCCCGATGTACTTCCTGATCGGCATCTGGGGCTACGACCGCCGGGTCTACGCCGCCGTCAAGTTCATGCTGTACACAATGGCCGGCAGCGTGCTGATGCTCCTGGCGATTCTCGCGCTGGCCTATCTCCACAACGCCGCGACCGGCGCGTACAGCTTCGATCTGCTCCGGCTGTACGATCTCCGGATTCCGCCGCCGATGCAGTTCTGGTGCTTCCTGGCGTTCGCGCTGGCGTTCGCCATCAAAGTGCCGCTGTTTCCGTTTCACACCTGGCTGCCCGATGCGCACGTCGAGGCGCCGACCGCGGGCTCGGTGATCCTCGCCGGCGTGCTCTTGAAGATGGGCACCTACGGGCTGGTGCGCTTCGCGTTTCCGCTGTTCCCGCTCGCCGCCTCGTACTTCGCGCCCTACCTCGCGCTGCTGGCCGTCATCGGGATCATGTACGGCGCGCTGGTGGCGATGGTGCAGCCCGACATGAAGAAGCTGGTCGCCTACTCGAGCGTCAGCCACTTGGGATTCGTCGTGCTCGGCATTGCCGCGATGAACACACAGGGTGTGCAGGGCGCCGTGTACCAGATGCTCAATCACGGCGTCAGCACCGGCGGACTCTTCCTCATCGTCGGCATGCTGTCGGACCGTCGTCACACGCGGCTGATCTCGGAGTACGGCGGGCTCAAACGCGTCGTGCCGCATCTGGTGGCCGTGTTCCTCATCGTCACGTTGTCGTCGATCGGTCTGCCGGGACTGAACGGGTTCGTTGGGGAGCTCCTGATTCTGCTCGGCGCTTTCCGCTGGAGCCCACGCGCGGCGGCCTTCGCCGCCAGCGGCGTCATTCTGTCCGCGACCTACATGCTGTGGATGTTTCAGCGGGTCAACTACGGACCGGTCAACAACGACAAGAACAAGACGATGCGCGACCTATCGGCGCGCGAGTGGGCGATCCTCGTGCCGATCGTCGCGATGATCGCGCTGATGGGCGTGCTGCCCAATATGTTCCTCCGGCCGATTGGGCCCTCCGTCGAACGGATGTTGAATCAGGTGCGCCAGGGCGCAGGGGTGCAAATACAGGCAATTAAGAATTCAGAATTTGGAAGTAGGAATTCGGATTAATTCCTAATGCCTAATTCCTAATTTTGAATTGTAGGTTTCATGTTTTCTTCTTTTCTCGCAATCGTCCCGATGTGCTGCGTGACGGCGACCGCCATCGCCGCCATGATCGCGGAAGCCTTTCGCGAGCCTGGCGAGCGGATGCCGATTGGCCCACTCGGCGTCATCGGGCTCGTCGGCGCCGGCGTCGCGTCGGCCGCGCTGTGGAACAGCCACGCCACGAGCTTTGGCGTCGTCGTAGCCGATAATTTCGGACTGTTCGTCACCTGGATTCTGATCGTCATCGGTCTGCTGTCGCTCGCGATCTCCGCGCCCACGGTCAAGCGAGAAGGGTTGCCGCAGGGCGAGTACTACGCGCTGATGCTGTTCGCCGTTGCAGGCATGATGCTGATGGCGACCGCGACGGATCTGCTGGTCATCTTTCTCGCGCTCGAAGTGCTGTCGCTGGCGGTGTACGTGTTGACGGGCATCCGTCGCGACAAGCCAACCGCCACTGAAGCCGCATTCAAGTATTTCCTGCTCGGCGGATTTTCGAGCGCGTTCTTTCTGTACGGGATTGCCTTCACGTACGGATTGACGGCGAGCACGCGGCTCGATCGAATCGGCAGGCTCGTGGCCGCTCAGTCAGGGGCGGCGACGCCGATGCAGCTCCTTGCCGTCGGCCTGCTGCTCGTCGGCTTCGCGTTCAAGATCTCCGCGGTGCCGTTCCAGATGTGGACACCCGACGCCTACGAAGGCGCGCCGCCGGCTGTCACCGGCTTCATGTCCACGGGCGTCAAGGCGGCGGCGTTCGCGGCGTTCGCGCGGGTGTTTCTCGCCGCATTCGAGCCGCTGCGCGGCGACTGGAGCGGGATCATCTGGGTGATCGCGGCCTCCACGATGATCGTCGGGGCCGTCGTCGGGGTCGTGCAGTCGAACGTCAAGCGCATGCTGGCGTACTCGAGCATCGCGCATGCCGGCTATCTGCTGGTGGCGCTGGTGTCGGCCAACGACGTGGGGAAGGGGGCGATTCTCTTCTACCTGCTGGCGTACGCCGTCAGCAACCTGGGCGCCTTCGGCGTGATTGCGCTGCTCGACACCGCCCTGTGGCCCAACGATCAGCTGCGCGACTACGCGGGCCTCTGGAACGAGCATCCCGCGCTCGCGGGATTGATGACGGTGTTCCTGCTGTCGCTCGGCGGCTTTCCGCCGATGGCCGGGTTCATCGCCAAGTGGTACGTGTTCAGCGCAGCCGTCAAGGCCGGCTATTACTGGCTCGCGATCATCGGTGTGTTGACCAGCGTCGTCTCGGTCTTCTTCTATTTGCGGATCGTGGTGATGATGTACATGACGCCGGCGGAATCGCCCGCACGGTTCCCCGCGGTCCCCAAGCTCGCCGGCGCGGCGCTGGTGGTCTCCGCGATTCTCGTCTTCTATCTCGGCATCCTGCCCACGCGCGTCCTCGACTGGGCCGCCGCCTCGATCAGCACGATCTTCTGAACGCAACGGATGGTGCTGGGATCCATCGGCGGCGCGATCGGGAAGTCTCTCGGCGGGTCCCGTCGTCGCCGGGCGACGGCCGGCCACATCGACGATTGCCGGCATCATCGAACGACATCCGGGCGTCAATGTCCAGCGAGAAGTTTACGGACATCAACGGCTGGCGTGACGATGCCGCTCGTCAGAGCATGCTCGTGCGCGGCGGCAAGCCGACCATCTATCGCGGCCCACCACCCATATCCCCGCTGATAAGGGCCTCAGCCGCATTGATCCGCACGTGTGACTCTGTGACACGTCTCACTTTAGAATCCGCGAATTTCCGAAGGACATTGGGGCTAATCCGTGCTATCGTCCCGCCGTCGAAAAGCGGATGCGGGAAGGCGGGGGCTGGTTGTCAGCAAGACGGCCAGGCGATCGAAGGGAGCTGACCACTTCCGCCAGTCATCACGAACCGAGACCTTCAATGGAGCAGACCCAGGCTGGACGAAACTATGGCACTTGATTCACTGTCTCATTCCAGGCACGATTCCTCTCCTCATCGCGTGTGTACGAGAGCTAGAAGTCTTCCACTCCTGCTGACGGCCTTCTGGCTGTGTGTGTCTGCTGCCAACCTACATGCCGGCGCCGAGGAGGGCGCTAAGATTTTTCTCGAGAAGTGCTCCACATGCCACACCATTGGCCTTGGCGACCACATAGGCCCTGACCTGAGAGGTGTAATAGACAGACGAGATCCAGCCTGGCTTTTCCGCTGGATCCAAGAACCCGACAAAGTGCTCGCCGAGCAAGATCCGGTGGTCATTCAGTTGTTCAACGAATTCGACCGAGTCGTCATGCCAAATAAGAAGGTCGACCAGGCGGAAGCCGAATCACTCATCGCCTATATCAAACGCGAGAGCGACAAGGGGCCAGCCAGAGCTGTGCCACGACTGCCGGCGTCAGTTGCGCCAGCCGATCGAGAGCTGGGCCGTGTGCAATCGATGGCACTTGCGGTATTTGCGCTTGTTTCCATCATCATCATCACTGTTTTCGGTTTTGTCGGCAAGAGCACCGATAAGCCGCGGGTCGTCGACATGAAGTCGGCCTACAGACTACGCCGCATTCTCTTTATCAGCGGCTCGGCTGCCCTCTTGAGCCTCTTGGCGATTACGCTACCCGTTACCCCTTATGTCGTGAATGCTGAACCGAAGGCTGAAATCATCTACACCACTGCCCGGCAATTCAGCTTCACCTACAGCCGTGAACCGGTCACCAGCCTGGAAGAACTCCGATTTGTAGAGGGCCTGCGTGTTCTGGAAGTCTCCGCTGACGCCTTGGTGGAATTTCGCGTGACCAGTCTCGATACCAACCACGGATTTGCGGTCTACGATCCTAACGGCGCAATAGTTGCCCAAACGCAGGCCATGCCGGGTTACTTCAATCGCCTGAGAATCCACTTCGATAAGCCAGGCTTTTACGCCGTACTCTGTTTGGAATATTGTGGCGTTGCACACCATGTCATGCGATCGGGCATTATCGTGCGTTGATGGTGAGCGATGCTAAACACGAACGAACGCGAATGGGACGAGCAATATATGGAACTAGCCAGGAGAAATACTCTCACGTGGATCGCCGTCACCTTCATTCTGTTTCCCATCCTGGTATTGGCTGGCGTGTTTATGCGGTTCGTTCAAGGCAACACACTCGGCAGTGCCAGGGAGTGGTTTTATCCGATGATGACGCTGCACGGAATGGGCATGGTCGGGGTGGCGTACGTTGGCGGAATGGCGTGTGTTGAACAAGTGATCGCGAAATATACCAGACCGAGCGATCGCGTGTCCTTTTTCGCCATCATCGGCACCGTGATTGGCGTCGTGCTGCTTCTGGTGTCTGTGTTGATCGGCAAGTTTGCCGCCGGATGGTATTTTCTGTATCCACTGCCACTCAAAGGCAACTGGCCGACCTGGTCGGCGGTCGTGTTCCTGCTTTCTGTAACCGTGCTGGGAGCGACCTGGCTGATATGGTGCCTGGACCTGCTTCGCGCCATCGCTAGGGAATACACGATTTCGAAGGCGTTAGGCTGGCACTATCTGGCGGGGAAGACCGAACCTGAGGTGCCGCCGGCTATTATCATCACAACGGTCAGCCTGATTGGCGCCGTAGCGTGCTTGCTGTCAGGAGTGATCGTCCTGGCGCTGTTCTACGTTGAGCTTCTCACCGGCACCGCCAATGACGCCCTCTTGATGAAGAACCTGACATTTTTCTTCGGCCACGTCCTGGTTAACATCAGTTTGTACCTGGGCGTGGCGGTCATCTATGATGTCATTCCGCAATACTGCGGCCGCCCGTGGAAGGCGAATAAGATCGTGGCCATTTCGTGGAATAGCGTCTTGGCGATCGTGCTGTTCGCCTACTTCCACCACCTGTACATGGATTTTGTGCAGCCAACGACGTTCCATTACATCGGCCAGATTGCTTCGTATATGAGTTCTTTGCCCGCCGCAGTGGTAACCATTTTTGGCGCGCTGACCCTGGTGTTTCATTCCAAGATGAAATGGAATATGGCTTCGATGTTCCTATTCATCAGCATGGTGGGTTGGGCGATCGGCGGCGTGGCCGCGGTCATCGATTCCACCATCGCCGTAAACCTGAGATTCCACAATACGCTGTGGGTGCCGGCCCACTTCCACACGTATATGCTCGAGGGATTGGTGCTGATGATTCTGGGCTTCTATTACCATTACCTGCAGGAACAGAGCCAGCGTGCCGAGAATCACACCTTGCAGAGAATGATAACTGGTCTGATTGTGGTGGGTGGCTACGGTTTTGTCTTGATGTTCTACCTGGCTGGAGCCTCAGGTGTGCCGCGCCGCTTTGCGACGTATCCGGCGGAAGTCGGACATGGTGTGCCTTACTCGCTCGTGGCGATCGGCTTTGTCGCGTTGTTCAGCGTCGGTCTCGCCCTGTATATCTCTGAGGCTGGAAAATGCTGGCTCAAAGCCGCACGTTCGTAACCTGGCGAGCATTCGTCGGTGAGTTGTCGCGGTACGTGTCAGGCAACCTGGCTTACGCGATCATTTCGTGGGGTGTTCGCGCAGGCATGATCGTCATTGCATGCCTCGCCTGGCCTCACACCGAGGTAGATGCCAATGACATACTGCGCGCCGAATCAAGATACTTATTCCGATCGATGCCGGACAGCGAATTTATCGCTGCGGATGGTACAACACATCGCCTCAGCGATATATGGGACAAGCGCCCCATCCTGATCAACCTGTTTTATCGGCGCTGCACGGGAAGCTGCAGCCCGTTCTTGCACAGTGTGAAGAAAGCCGTCGAAACAGCTGGGGGGCTGGGCAGCGATTATGCGATCGTCAGTCTCAGCTTCGATCCCAACGATACGA
>JAHFUI010000192.1 GCA_023265175.1 Acidobacteriota bacterium | reverse complement strand
GAGACCCGCTCCTACTTCGACGGAGGAATGGCCTGCAACAGCTCGCGAATGCCGCCAAGCGAGGCCATCAGGCCGCTCGCTTCGTAGGGCAGGAACACCAGCTTCTGCGCGTTCGTGGCGATCTGTCCCAGCGACTCCAGATAGCTTTTCGCAATCAAATACTGCGCGGGGCTGCCTGTGGCGCCAAGCGCCTGCGCCACCATCTGAATGGCTTGCGCCTCGGCCTTCGCCACGGCGAGCCGCGCTTCGGCCTGGCCCTCGGCCGCGAGAATCGCCGACTGCTTGCTGCCTTCCGCGTTGACAATCTGCGCCTGCTTCTGCCCTTCGGCCCGCAGGATGGCCGACGCTTTCTCGCCTTCCGCGGTCGTGACGACGGCGCGCCGCGTCCGTTCCGCCGTCATCTGCTTCTCCATCGTCAACCGGATTTCCTCCGGCGGCACGATGTTCTTCAGCTCGATGCGCATCACCTTGACGCCCCACTGCTCGGTCGCGGTGTCGAGCGCGGCCCGGAGCTGCGTGTTGATGGCGTCGCGCGAGGTGAGGGTGTGGTCGAGATCCAGCGCGCCGATGACGTTGCGCAGCGCCGACAGCGTCAGCTGCTCCATGCCCCATTTCAGGTTCTGCACTTCATAGGTGGCGCGCACCGGATCGACGACGACGGCGTAAATAACCGCGTCCACTTCCATCGTGACGTTGTCGCGGGTGATCACCGACTGCGGCTCGATCTTGGTGATTTGTTCCCGCAGGTCGATGGTGTCGCGGACCGCGTCGAGGAAAGGGACGATCGTGTTGAGGCCCGCTTCCGCCGTGCGGTGATAGCGGCCAAGCCGCTCGATGATCTTGACCTGCTTCTGCGGCACGATCTTGATCGTCCGCATCAGCACGATCAGGAGAAAGATCGAAACACCCAGGAACACGATATTGTTCGTCAGCGTGTCTATCATGCGCGCGTGACCTCCAGCACGATGCCGTTCGCGCCGACGACGCGAACCTTCGTTCCCGTGGGGATGGCGGCGGGGCTGCGGGCCGCCCAGTCTTCGCCGCCGACGTTGACGCGGCCGGTCCCAAGCGTCGGATCGATGTCGTAGGTGACGACCCCGTGCCGGCCGATCAGCGGTTCGGTGCGGGAGGGCACACCGCGCCCCGCCAGGCCCGCGAGCAGACGCGATCGCAGCAGCAGGAGCGACGCGCTCATCACGACGACGAACGCGATGAACTGCACTTGCACGCTGAAACCGAAGAATGCGGCGGCCGCCGCCACGATGGCGCCCGCGCCGACGAAGGCAAAGCCGAAATGGGGAATCGAGACTTCGATCACGGCGGACACGAAGGCGACCGCCAGCCAGACGAGCGCCGTGATTTGCGAGGCCCAGGCCCGCAGCAGCATCCACATGTGGGGAGGACGGGATTATAAACGGAAGAGCGGCCGGCCGCCCGCCATGCCGGGCCAGGGGATCCCGATCACCGTTAGGACCGTCGCGAATCCGAAACACATCAGCCGCCGCATCCGTTTTGCATCAGAGGTGGGCGCCTTTCGCGCCAGCACGCGACCGACGTGGACGAGCACCACGGCGGCGAGCATCAGCGCGAGGTGTTCAACGGCAAAGAACCTCAGGCCGGCATCCCTCATCGCGCCGCCGAAGTTCTCGCGGATCGCCTTCATGTTCGGGCTGACCACCAGGTAGAGCAGCAGCCCGAGCAGCATCTGAATGTCCAGGACCATCATCAGGACGAGGCCCCACATGTCAGCGCGCCCCTCGCGGAGGGTGGCCGACCGGTCCGCGAGCGTCGTGACCGTCGCGGCGACGCCGGCAACAAGCGCGACCCACCGCAGCCAGGAATGCAGCGAGAGAACGAAGGGGTACATGATTTCCTAAGGATGGCTGACCTGAAAGGTGTAGTTCTGCGCGACCGTTAAGGCAGGGAACCCGGAAAATCTCAGCGACGGATCGAACACGATCACGCAGTAGTCGCTCTTGAGCTGGATCTGGCCCGACAACGCCGTCTTCCCGATATTAGCGCTGCTCACGGCGTTGCTTTGTTGCAGCGTGCAATTGTTGGCCGACCACAGGCCCCATCCGATGCCGACGAACACGTTCCCCGGCGTCAGCGCGGTCATGCTGACGGTGAATTCGCCGGTGTTCGAGACCGTGAAATGCGCCAGCGGGTCGCCGGTGCCCAAAGGCTGCACGGTGCCTGTGAAGGTCTCCGTGGTGTTTTTCGACGGGTCCGTCGGTCCCTTGCAACCAGACGCGACGAGGACGGAGACGAGCGCGACCGCGAGATGCTTGGTCATAGCGGTCGATCTTTCATCACGAGGGCCGGTCCACGCAAGCCATACAGTCGCCAGTCGCCAGTCGTCAGTCGCCAGTCGCCGAACCCGTCCCGACAGCACTCGGCCCGACGACTGATGACTGTCGACTGATGACTGTTGACTGTCGACTGATGACTGTCGACTGATGACTGTCGACTGTCGACTGATGACTGTCGACTGATGACTGTCGACTGATGACTGTCGACTGTCGACTGATGACTGTAGACTGTCGACTGATGACCGGCTGAATATGGATCCCGCATTCCAGCTTCTGGCCCTGCCAGCGGCCCGAGCGCGGATCCGACGGATCGAGCGGCAGCGACGTGCACGGCTCGCAGCCGATGCTCGTGTATCCGAGCTCGTAGAGCGGCAGCAGCGGTATGTCGTGCGCCTTCGCATACATCCAGACGTCCCTGTTCGTCCAGGCGGCGAGGGCACTCACTTTCGTGATGCTCTTGCCGGACGGCAAGCGGAATGGCTCGACCTCCGAGAGGTTCGCGCGCGACGGCGACTGCTGGCGACGGAGTCCGGTGAACCAGACGTCGTAGGCTTCGAGCGCTGAGAAGAGCGGCTCGACCTTGTGACGCGCGCAGCATGCGTCGGTGCTCGTCTGCCAGAGCCCCGGCGACGGCTCGGCCGCACGAAGGTTGATCAGATTCAGTTTCCACAGGTTCGCCAGCTCGTCGCGATACGCGTAGGTCTGCGAGAAGTGGTGCACCGTATCGAGGAACAGGACGGCGATGTCCGGCTTGATCTCGCGCAACATGTGCAGGACCACGACATCTTCCGCCTGAAAGCTGCAGGTCATGCAGGGCCTGCCCGCCTTCGAGAGAGTGTCCGCGATGATTCGTGCCGCATCGCTCGCAGGAGTGTCGACTGTCGACTGTCGACTGTCGACCGGCGACTGTCGACTGTCGACCGGCGACTGATGACTGTCGACTGACGACTGATGACTGTCGACTGACGACTGATGACTGGTCAATTGAGGATCTCCTCGAGCGCGCGGCGCACTGCTTCGGTGGCCTCGGCCTCGGTCGCCGCCGCTCGCGCCAGTCGGGCCAGCCGTTCCGCGGCGCTCGGGCGCGCGGAGGCGGCGACACGCTGGTGGACCGGATTGACGATCATGCCGGCGCCGGCGGTGAAGTTCGTCGCGGGATCGATCAGGATGAAGCTGCCGGTGCCGCGATTGTCCGTATACCGATCGAAGATCAGCGGCCGCGCCGTCGTCACAGTCGCCGTGCCGATCTGATTCAGCACGAGACCGTGATCGACTTCGGCGCTGACCGTGCGCGTCGTGTGCTTCAGCATGTAGACGCGCGCCGGATCGAGCGGGCGCTCGTCCATCCAGACGATCTCGGCTTCGAACCGCTGCCCGACCTCGACCTCTCCTGACGCGACGACGTCGCCCCGGCTCACGTCGAGCTCGTGCTCCAGCACCAGCGTGATGGACATCGGCGCGTACGCCACCTCCAGATCACCGTCCCACGCGCTGATGCGCGCGACGCGTGTCGTCCGGCCAGACGGGAGCACGGTCACGGTATCGCCGCGGCGGATGGTCCCCGAGACGATCTGCCCCGCGTACCCGCGGAAATTGTGGGTCGGCCGCAGCACGAGCTGCACCGGAAAGCGGAACGGCTTGGCGGTGACGTCGCGATCGACTTCGACCGTTTCGAGGTACTCGAGCAGACTCGGACCTTCGAACCAGGGTGTTCGCTCGCTCAGCGTGATGACGTTGTCGCCGTGGAGCGCGCTCAGCGGAATCGCATGCAGCCGGGCGCCGTGCAGCAGCTCGTCGAAATCGTCGCAGATGGTGTCGAACACGCCGCGATCGAAGCCGACGAGATCCATCTTGTTGATCGCGAGGACGAAATTTGTGATGCCGAGGAGCTGCGCGATGCGCGCGTGGCGCTTCGACTGCACGCGGACGCCGTGCCGCGCGTCGACCAGCAGGATCGCGAGGTCGGCGGTCGACGCCCCGGTCGCCATGTTGCGCGTGTATTGCTCGTGACCCGGCGTGTCGGCGAGAATGAACTTGCGGCGCGCCGTCGCGAAATAGCGGTACGCGACGTCGATCGTGATGCCCTGCTCGCGCTCGGCTTTCAAGCCGTCGGTGAAGAGCGAGAAATCGATCCGTCCCGCAGTCCGGTTCTTCGAGGCGACCTCGACCGACTTGATCTGGTCCTCGTACACCGACCGCGAATCGTGCAGCAGCCGCCCGATCAGCGTGCTCTTGCCGTCGTCGACGCTTCCGGCCGTGCAGACGCGCAGCAGGCCGGACATCAGAAATATCCTTCGCGCTTTTTCAGCTCCATCGATCCGTCCTGATCGTGATCGATGACGCGGAGCTGGCGTTCCGAATGGCGCGCGGCGACGAGCTCTTCGATGATCTTCGGCACCGTGTCGGCCTCCGACCGTACGGCGCCCGTGCAGGGCGAGCAGCCGAGCGAGCGCATACGGCACTTCACCATCTGGGGCCGCTCGCCCGGGAGAAGCGGCACGAACGGCTGCTCGAGCATGATGAGCGCGTTGCCGCGCACCACCACCTCGCGCTCTTTGGCGAAGTAGAGCGGCACGACGGGAATCTTCTCGACGTGGATGTACTGCCATACGTCGATCTCGGTCCAGTTGGACAGCGGAAAGACGCGGATGCTCTCACCCGGCCTGATGCGGCCGTTCAGAAGGTTCCACAATTCCGGCCGCTGGTTCTTGGGATCCCACTGGCCTTTGGCGTCGCGCAGCGAGAAGATGCGCTCCTTCGCGCGCGACCGTTCCTCGTCGCGCCGTGCGCCGCCGAACGCGGCGTCGAACCCGCCGGCCTCGAGGGCGTCGAGCAGCGACTTGGTCTTGAGCAGCCCGCAGCACCGCTGCGTGCCGACGAGAAAGGGCTGCGTGCCGTCGGCAATCGCCTCGTCGTTGGTGTGCACGATAAGGTGTGCGCCGATCTCGGCCGCGTACCAGTTCCGGAACTCGATCATCTCGCGGAACTTGTAGGTCGTGTCGACGTGGAGCAGCGGAAACGGGATCGGCCCGGGGTGAAAGGCCTTTTGCGCGAGCCGAAGCAGCACGGACGAGTCCTTGCCGATCGAATACAGCATCACCGGCCGCTCGAATTCGGCGACGACCTCTCGAATGATGTGGATGCTTTCCGCTTCCAGCTCCCGCAGATGGTCCAGGCGCGGCATCGTCGCTCGTTCAGGCGTGGGTGCGAAGGCTGCAATAGTGGACATAAAAAACAAAAGCCCGGGGTTTGCCCCGGGCCCTTTGATCTCTTCCGCGTGTGCTTGGTGAGCGGATGTTCGTCAGTCGAACGGCAAGACCGATGGCGCGGGGACCTTGACGGTCCTCGTACAAGTGCAACAACACGCGCACGGCCAGGAACTTAGGAACATGAATATCCTAATATCTCACATCTTGCCCTGCTGAAGTCAAATTGGCCGCGATCGACGCGTTTTCCCTGTCGGTTCGCGCCTGGCTCGAGAAGAACCGACACAGCATGGCGGCGTCGATGAGCGCCACCGCCGCCAGGACGAGATACGCGGCGTTGGTGGTGACGAGCTTGAGGTCGCGCAGCAGCGTGGAGATCCCGAACGCGACGACCCACGCGTCGAAGCTTATGCACACACGCCGAAACGTCTCCGCCCGCACGTGGCGGATGACGAACGCGCCGATGGGCACGCCGATCGCGACGCTTGGGAGAATCTGCGGAATCAGGATGATGCTGTTGAACGTGAACAGGCCGGCATAGAAGTACGCGATCGCCGTCATCGTCGATTCCGCGAGCCGGATGAACCCGAGCGCGGCTCGAAATTCGTGCCTCGCGAGTCCCTGGTTGTTGAGCATCACGGCAAGCGGCGGGCCCGAGATCGTCGTGACCGAATAGAGCATGCCGAGGCCGCCGCCGAACGCGAGCCCGAGCGATTGCTCTGATTTGATCGGGCGACGATACCCGGCCGCCTGTAACAGAATCAGCGGCAGCAGGGCCAGATACGTGTAGAAGCGCAGCCAGCCGGGGTGCACCTGAGAGACCACGTACGTTCCAAGCACAATCCCGGGCAGGAGGCCGAGCACGATCGGCATCATGCGGCGCCAGATCTTCGGGAGCGCCCCCCGGTTCACCCACAGCACGTACGCGTTGAGCGCCACCTCGATCGGCACCATGGCCGGGTTGAGGACCCGGTTGGCGAGAAAGAGCAGCGCGAGCGGAACCGTGATCGACGAGAACCCGTATCCGAGCGCGCCGTTGACGATGGCCGCCGCCAGGGTGATGGCGGCGAGCGCGACCGCGTGGGCTGGCATGGCCACCTATCATATGATCGCCGTCATGGAAACGCGCGAACGCCTGTCGGAAGTCGTCGAAGCCGAAGGCCACCTGATCGATTCTCAGCTCCTGAACGTGGTGTTCGACACCGTCATCAAGGGCAATGCCTCGTTCGAGGTGCTGCGGTTCACGATTGGACGCACCAATGAGGAGCCGTCGTTCATCTCGATGCGCGTCACGGGACCCGACGAAGCGGGGTTGCAGCAGGTCCTCGAAGGGCTCGTCGCGCTCGGGTGCCGGATTGCGAGCAGCCACGACGCGTTGCTCGTCCGCGCGGACAAAGACGGTTGCGTGCCGGCCGATTTCTACTCGACGACGAACCACCGGACGTTCGTGCGACACGGGGGGCCGTGGATCGAGGTCGAACATCAGCGGATGGACTCGGTCGTCGTGATCGAAAACAGCCGCGCGCTGTGCCGCAAGCTTCGCGACGTCCGCGCCGGCGACGCCGTAGTCTGCGGCGTCGAGGGCATCAGGGTCGCGCCGGAATTTCGCGAGCGCGACCGGCTCGGATTCGCGTTCATGACGAATGAAATCTCCTCCGAGCGCCGCGTCGAAGCGGGGGTCGCGCGCATTGCGGACATGATGCGCGACGTGAAAGAGAGCGGCGGCCGCATCGCCGTCGTCGCCGGTCCCGTCCTGATCCACACGGGCGGCGTGTCGTACTTCTGCGACCTCATCGGCGCCGGCTTCGTCGACGTCCTGCTGGCCGGCAACGCGCTGGCCGTGCACGACGTGGAGAACGCGCTGTTCGGCACGTCGCTCGGCGTCGACTTCGAGACCGGCAAGGCCATCGAAGGCGGCCACCGCCATCACATGCGCGCCATCAACACGATCTGCCGCGTTGGCGGCCTGCGTCACGCGGTGGAGCAGGGGGTTCTTTGTTCGGGGGTGATGTACGAGTGCATCCGCCACGGCGTGCCGTTCGTGCTGGCCGGCAGCATTCGCGACGATGGGCCGCTGCCCGAGACGGTGATGAACCTGATCGAGGCACAGGATCAGTACGCGGCAGCGCTCGATGGAGTCAAGCTTGTTCTCGTGCTGTCGACCATGCTGCACGGCATCGGCGTCGGCAACATGCTGCCGTCGTGGGTGCGGATGGTGTGCGTGGACATCAACCCGGCGGTGGTTACCAAGCTCGCGGATCGCGGCTCGAGCCAGACACTAGGCATCGTCACCGATGTCGGGCTCTTTCTTCACCAGCTGCACCGGCGGCTGGTGACGGACGCGCGGCAGGCGAGTGCCACGTAACCGCCGGCACGTGCCTCATGAAGCGCGTCGAGTGGATTATTTGGCCGCCGCGGCCGCGCCTTTACGGCGCCTTCGCACCTTCAGCCAGCCGAACGCAACGGCCGTGACGGCGAGCATACCAACCCAAATCATGTGACCTCCTGCGGTTTACCCATCTCGCGGAGGGGCAATCGTCGTGCCATGCAATTCGCCGTGGATTTGGCCGGATTACGTCCAGCCCGCCCGACGCGCGTGGACAATTTCCGGTGGCTGGTTGCAAAATTAGCTTCGACCTCTCGACACGGACACGACTGTCAACCCCTCATGGTGAGCTGCCTCCGCGAGCCGATCGTCAAACGCCACAAAGGGCAAGGGCTGGCTCATTTCGCGTTGCAGATACGGACGCGACTTCGACTTCAGAGAGGCGGCTCGCCGCGGCCG
>JAHFUI010000040.1:20450-28293 GCA_023265175.1 Acidobacteriota bacterium | reverse complement strand
CTAGTAGGCCGGCTTCGCCGGCGAGAAAGCCAATGATTTGGAACGGACGCGCGCGCAGCGCGCCTACTAGGAGCCCGTTTCGGCATTACTCGGACGGGCTCCTAGACGATAGGCTTCGCCATGAGCGAATGACGCGAGCTCATCGAGTCGTGTACGAGGGCAAGGAGCGCGATGCAGGCCGTGTCCGTGCGCAGCGGGCGGGGACCCATGCCGACGGACTGGAAGCCATGCGCACCGAAAAGGTCGATCTCGAACGTATTCCAGCCACCCTCGGGCCCGACGGCGAGCAGCACTCGTTCTTCGAGGCTCTTCGGCACGACCACGCTCACCGGTCTCGTCGCGACCGGATCGGCCACGAGACGAAGCCCACTCTGGAACAGGCCGTCCAGTGCGTCCTCGACCAGCACCTTCAATTGGCGGTGGATGGACACGTTCGGCAGCCGAGTATCGCGCGCCTGCTGCAACCCCTCGACCAGCAGCGGCCGGTAGCGCTCAGGCGCGAGGACGTGCGCGTCGAAATAGTTTCGTTCCACGCGCTCCGCGTTGGTCAAGATGATCTGCCCGACTCCGAGCGCGGCAATCTGGGCCCAGAGCCGCCGCATCACTTTCGGTCGCGGGAGAGCCAGGAGCAGGTCGACCCGCGGCCGGGGCGGCACGCTCACTTCGAACGCGCAGCGTAGTGCGACCGCCGCGTCGCTGAGGGACTGGACCGTGCCCACACCAGACGGGCCATCGATGATACCGACACGCACCCGATGCCCGGGCGCAACCTTCAGGACGTTCAAGAGATGAGCGGCGCGGGTGCCCAAAAGACTGACATCGCCAGCATCTCCGACTTCGCTCGGCTCCAGAATGATCAGATTCACTGATTTCGTACGAGCCTTCAGTCGCCGGCGCGCGTGCCGATGAACGACAGCAGAAGCACGCCGATGCCGGCGACGATCGCCGCCGGCGACAGCGAGAGGACGACACTGCCGGCACTCGCGCCGCCGGCCAGCAGGTAACCACCCGCGAGCGGTCCGGCGACCGACCCCAGCCGTCCCCACGCGATCGCCGCACCGGAACCGCGTCCGCGCATCGCGGTCGGATAGTAGGATGCCGCCACCCCGTAGAGGGCGAACTGGGCGCCGATGAGCAGGAGTCCCGCGATTCCGCTGAGCAGCAGGATGAGCGGCAGCGTCTCCGCTTGCGCCAACCCCACGAGCACGCCGATCAGGCCCGCATAGGCAAGCGTGATCGGCCAGCGCACGCCGAACCGATCGACCAGGCGCCCGCAGATCAGGGCGCCGGCGACGCTGCCGACATTGAACCAGAAGGAGGCTTGAGACGCGTCCTTGGGAAAGCCCTTGGCGGCGACCAGGGTCGGGAGCCAGTTGAGGATGAGATTCGGATTGAGTGATCTGCCGGTCGGCGGAGGAGGCATCAGCGATGGGCGATGAACAAGCCACGTGGCTCGAATTCATCGGCGTTGTGAAACTCATTCATCGTCCGTCGAGCGAAGGACCCAACCTGATCGCCTTCGGCGGGCGGGTGGTCAAGCAGGCAGGTCGCGCGGCGCTGTCGGGTGAATATCTCGAGCGCTTGATTCAGAAGGACGCGGCGGACGAGACGACGTCCGAACGAGTCACCATCAACAGACGCTTGAAACTGGGCATTACCTCGGACGCCCGGTAAACACCGGCCCCAGCAGGTATTCAGAAAGCGCGTCAGCACTTGCGAACACCTGCCCCGTACGTTGAGTCTTGATCTGTAGCGTTTCCGCCCCGGCAACCCCATCGGGGGCGAACACCAGTTCGAGGCGATCCTCACGCGGCGGAAGGCCGTTGGCCGACGTGAACCGGTAGTGGCAGTCCATCGCCGCCGTTTCCAGATGCGGTTCGACCGTGAGCGTGACGGCGGGAGATGCCGGCTTGCGCACCACGAACCCGCCCGTGGCTTCCGTGAAGTCCAAGACGATGTCGCGGGAGCAGTCTCCCGCAAACTCGTCCCGAAAGGCCTCGACATCACGTGCGACCGCGGCCCGAAGCTCGTCTAAAAGTCGCCGACCGTTCAGACGGACGAGGCCAGCCTTTCGGGCGGCAATCTCCTCCTCCCGGACGCGCACCGCGTCGCGCTTTCGCTCGTCATCTGCGATCCGTTTGATCCAGTCCGCCGCCACAACCCCGGTAGTCATTTCAATCCTCTCTGTACGCTGACGCTTCGGCGCCAGGACCGGCCGTGATTCGATAACACGACTACTGGACCCTCACTTCCACCGCGGGTCGTAGTTGTACCTATTCGCGGAGGTCTGAAGCCGAGCGAGATTCCACATCTCGCCGCATGCCTCGCACCGCCAATACGCATTCGGATCCGGCTTCTCGCCGGGAGACCTGATGGTCGTCGCGCGGCAGAACGGGCACGCGGTCGGAACGGCAGGCGGCACCTCGTTCTCGCGATGTGGGACGTTCACATGGTCCTCGGTTGGACGCTCATCTCCACACCGTGGACACCGATGGCGGTGAGAGCGGGTAGAGTTCGCCGGCAGGACGGTCGGCTGACCGGAGCATGAACGCCCTTTCACTTCGCGCAAGTGGGCGACTGGTCGTGGCGTCGCCGCACGCGCACTCAACACGGGACCAAAGTTGGGCCGGTCGGCGCGTACCCATCCAGTGACGACAGAGGGGGCACTACTCGAACGCTGGCGGGCTCAGTTCTGGATGACACGATCCACTATACACGATCGTGCTTTCTGCACTCGAATTTCAGATTGCAAATTGCGGACTGCAGATTACAGATTCATCCGGGGTCAGCGTTTGCTGGATCGCGTCCGCCTCGTCGTGGGCTGGGATTTCCGGCGCCGCGCGGCAGGCTTCGAGACGGTGTTCTTCCAGATGGGCTCTCAGCCCTTCGTCATGCTGAAGCCGGTGATCACCGCTTCGACGTTGTGCGTGAAGCGGATTCCATACACGCCGTCGGTGGACTGGAGCTTCCCGGCGCCGACCAGTTGCGCCTTGTCATAGCCGGTGATCACGACGCCGTTGATGGAGCACTCGGCGCGGCCGCCTTTGACGCGCCAGGCGATCTCCTGCGTGACCGGCTGGCCGACGCCCGCCGCCTTGTGGACCGCGGGATTGGGCGTCGCTGGCTGCAGCGTGAAGACCGCCGGGCCAAATCCCCGGACCAGCGCCGTGCCGTCGCCGTACGCGACGCAGTACACGAGCGTCATCTGATCGGTCCCCATGCTGTTGCCGCCGATGAAGATCCCGTACGAATGCGGGTGGCTGTTCAGTTCCATGAATTTCGGTTCGAGGAACGTTGCCTTCACCGTGTAGTCGCCGCTCGCCGTGTTCGCCGGGTTCCAGAAGGTCGTCGCCGGACCGGTGGTCACGTGTAGCGCGTCGCCATCCTGAGCGAACTTCGAGTCGTTGATCATCCGCCCCTGGCGGACCGACGCCGCATCGATCTTCCCCGTCCAGCCTTGAACGAGGATGCCGCCTCCGGGAATGACTCGATCACGATCCGCTCCCTGAGCGTTGAGGAAAGCCCCCGCGACGAGGGCAAGGGCGAACGTCGAAGCGGCAGCAAGACCGGCACGCATGGCAATCTCCTTAGTACTTAGCGAGCATGATGGACGGCTCCTATCTTACCGCGTGCCGCGACCGCGTCTCCGCAGCATGGAAAGCTCGGCGGCGCCGGTGTTGACGCCGGCGGCAGGCAGCAGCCGGTCTTCTTGTGGAGCCGGTCCGTGTCCTTCTGAACGGCGTCCAGATACCGGACTGCATGCGTGACGGCTTGCTGGATCGTGATCAGAATCGGATCGGTCGGCGCAGCCAGCCGGTCATGCACCCACAGCCCGCCTTTGCGGGTCGTGACGAGTCCGGCGCGCCGCAGATAGGCGAGATGGCGCGACGCTTTCGGCTGCGGGATGCGCAGGCTCTCGTGAATGTGGCAGACGCAGACTTGCAGGCCCAGAATCCGTAGCCGTGTGGTGTCGGCGAGCGCCTTGAACACGCGCTCCATGTCGTTCAGCGACTCGGTCATATATTCGTCTTGACAAAGTCGACCCCTGGCGTGTGTACCAGATCGACGACGTCCGAACGTTTCTTACGCAGAGCGGCGTGGACGTGGACTGCGTCGCGCCGCAGGTCGAGGGACGCTTCGCCAGCGCGTTCATTCGAGCCCGGAAGCCCGCAGCCACAAGCTGCTGCGGTCCGGACTGTTGCGCCTGATGGACAATGATGGAGACGGTGATTTTCGCGTGCGTCCACAACGCCGGCCGCTCTCAAATGGCGGAGGGGTTCTTCAATCAGTTGGCCGACCCATCGCGCGCGCACGCGGCATCGGCGGGTACACAACCCGGCGCGCGCGTCCACCCGATCGTGGTGGACGCGATGCGGGAAGTGAACGTCGACCTCGCATCGAATCGACCGCAGCGTCTCACTGAGGCTCTCGTTCGCAATGCGACGCTGCTCGTAACGATGGGATGCGGCGACGAGTGTCCGTACGTGCCGGGACTCGAACGCGAGGACTGGCCACTGCGCGATCCCGACGATCTGCCGCTGGCGGAGGTCAGGCAGATTCGCGACGAGGTGCGCGAGCGCGTGGCCGCGCTGATTCACTCTCGCAATTGGTCGCGGGCCCCGGCGTCATGACTCACCTGCCACTCCTCCTATCCGACCTCCGGCCCGCATGCTGGTGCGCAGCGCCGGCCAGTTCGAAGTCGATATTCAGATGAGCGGCGTGATATTCGGCTCGACGCCGAGCAGCGCCTTCCCGTAGATCTCCAGATTGACCTGCCACTCGGTGATCGCGTGATGGCTGGCCACGTGTGCGTCGTGCCAGAGGCGCTGCATGCGGTTCGAGTCGGCGAGACTCGAGGTGCCGTGCGCGGAGACCAGCATGTCGACCGCCTCACGGCAATACTTCGCCGCCAGCGCCGTGTCGGCGTGGATCCGCGCCCGCGCTGTGAGATCGGGATAGCGACCGCTTTGCGATGGATGCAGTCGAGTGGAGCTGTTCCTCGCCGAAGAACATGTTCGCGACGACCTGATTGCGCCGCCGACTCTCTTTGATAACTCAGTGTCCGGATAGTGCTCGATCTCAGGAAGCTGGGCGAGGGAGAGACCTTTGCGAGCCTTCAGTGCCCCCGCGTCGAAGGCGAGCCAGACGACAGTCGCCTGGACCATCATCGGATCGCGGTCAGCACGATGGAAAAGGGAGGACACCAGGCTCGTCATTCGGCGCAAGGCGTTCTCGGGAGCCGCCGCCGGTGTGGGGGCAAAGATGGGCCCGAGTGGACACTCCGGATAGAGGGCGATCAGCGGCTCAAGGGACTCCTGCCTATACTCGAGCGACGGCCGCAGTGTAGCCCCGCAGCCCGCCCGGTTCAATTCGTCCCAACGCGCCTCTGCATCGTCTCGTCACATATCGTTCCGTGGACGATGGAGAGCAGGCGGGATACGCAAAACCCTCGACAGCGCGGATACCGCTGCGGGCGTCGCACGATATCTGGTTCGCGAAAGGACGCGCCCTATTTCTGGGGTTTCAAATGCAGCTCGCGCAGCTGCTTGGCATCCACCGGCGACGGGGCGCCGGCCATGAGATCGAGGGCGTTGGCGGTCTTGGGGAACGCGATCACCTCACGGATGGATGACTCACCGCTCAGGAGGGCGACAATGCGGTCAACGCCTAACGCGATGCCGCCGTGCGGCGGCGTCCCATAGGTCAGGGCTTCGAGGAAGAAGCCGAATCTCAGCTTCGCTTCCTCGTCGCTGATTCCGAGCCGTGTGAAGATACGCGACTGCAGCCCCGCGTCGTGAATCCGCACGCTGCCGCCGCCGATCTCAGAGCCGTTCAGCACGAGGTCGTACGCTTTCGCGCGCACGGCGCCCGGATCGCTTTCGAGCTTGTCGACATCCTCATCGACCGGCGACGTGAACGGATGGTGCATCGAGTACCACCGGCCGTCCTCGTCATGGTATTCGAGCAGCGGGAACTCGGTGACCCACAGGAACTCAAACGCCTCCGGGTTCAGGAGATTGTCCTTCTTCGCAATCGCCAACCGCAGCTGACCGAGCAGCTTCGAGGTGGTGTCCCCTGGCCCGGCGGCCATGAGCAGCAGGTCGTCCTTGGCCGCCTTGACGCGGTCGAGCGCGGGACGCAAGGTCGGTTCGCCGAGCGCCTTCACCGAGCTGAGCGGTGGCTCGCCCGGCCGGACCCAGATCAGTCCGGTGAACCCCATCTGCTTCGCCTGCTCGACGAGCACGTCGAGCTGACTGCGGCTGTACCGATTCCCGCCGGGCACCGCAAACCCGCGAACGGTCCCGCCGTCGGCGACGATCTGCTTGAACACCCGGAACTCTGAATCGCGGAAGACATCGGACAACTCGTGGATTTCGAGCCCGCAGCGCAGATCCGGCTTGTCCGATCCGTACTTCGCGATCGCTTCGGCGTAGGGCATGCGGCGCATCGGCAACGTCACGTCGCGGCCAATCTCCTGGAAGATCGCCTGCATCAGCGGCTCGATGACGCCGTAGACCGTCTCGGGACGCGCGAACGACATCTCGACGTCGATCTGCGTGAACTCGAGCTGCCGATCGGCGCGCTGATCCTCGTCGCGGAAGCAGCGCACGATTTGAAAGTAGCGGTCCATGCCCGCCACCATCAGGATCTGCTTGAAGATCTGCGGTGACTGCGGCAGCGCGTAGAATTCCCCCGGATGAAGACGGCTCGGCACGAGGAAGTCGCGCGCGCCTTCCGGGGTCGACTTCGCCAGAATCGGCGTCTCGATTTCCCAGAAACCGTTCGCGTCGAAATACTTTCTGGTTGCCATCGTCACGCGGTGGCGCAGGCCGATGTTCTGCTGCAGCCGCGGCCGGCGCAGATCCAGATAGCGGTATCGAAGCCGGACCTCCTCCGACACCGGTGAGTCCTCGGCAATCTGGAACGGCGGCGTCTTCGCCTCGTTCAACACGCGAATCTCGCGCGCCAGCACCTCCACTTCACCCGTAACGATTTTCGCGTTGACGGTGTCGTCGGAACGGCGCTGCACGACGCCACGCACGCCGATCACGTACTCGGACCGGAGACGCTTGACGGCAGTCATCAACGCGTCGTCGTCGCGGACCACGACTTGCGAGATGCCGGCGCGGTCCCGGATGTCGACAAACGTGACGCCGCCAAGATCTCTGACGCGGTGCACCCACCCCAGCAGCGTGACGTCGGCGCCGACATCGTCCGCGCGCAAAGCGCCGCAGGTGTGCGTGCGGGTGAGGTCGCCGAGCGGTTCAGCCATTCTGCAGCTTCACGGTTCAGGATTCAGGTTCAAGATCTTCGGTTCTTGGTTCTGAGCTCACGCGTTGCGCGATGAATTCAGGCGCGTCGGCGCGCGATATGCTCTTCTGGTCCCCGGATCGCAGGTCCTTAATCGCGACCTCACCCCGCGCGCGCTCATCGTCGCCAAGCACCACGACGAACGGCACGCTCCGGCTCGATGCGTACTTGAACTGCTTCCCGATCTTGTCGGCCTCAGGATACACATCCACGCGGAGCCCCGCTCGTCGCAGCTCGGCGGCGAGCGCCAACGAGTGGTTGCGCGTCTCGTGATTCCAGATCGTCACCATGACGTCCACCGCGCCACGCGTGATCTCCACGGGAAACATGTTTCGCTCGGTCATGACGACGATGATGCGTTCGAGGCCGAGCGAAAAGCCGCACGCGGGGACGTCGCGGCCCAGGAACATGCCGATCAAATTGTCGTACCGGCCACCGCCGCCCAGGCTGCCCGCCAGATCGGGGACCGCAATCTCCATGATCGCGCCCGTGTAGTATGACAGGCCGCGCGCCAGGCTCGGATCGATGCGAA
>JAHFUI010000040.1:15294-20350 GCA_023265175.1 Acidobacteriota bacterium | reverse complement strand
AAGCGCGGCAACTCGTTCTGGTGCTGGGCGACGACGCGGGCGAGCGGAACCGTCAGGTCGTAGCGCAGCGCGAGGTCCGCTTCGCCGCGCGCTTCGTGTTCGCCGCGCCGCAGGATCTTGAAGATGAGCTTGTTGCTCTCTTCGCCGTACTTGCCAAGCAGCGTGTCGATGTTCTCGAGCGCCGGCGTCTCGAGCGGCTCGAACCCATGTCGCTCGTACACGTCGCGGACGATGCCGATGACGTATTCGCGCCGGCGGATCTCCTCAGGAAGAAAGTCGCGTGTTCCTCCTGGCGGTTTCGTGGACATCTTTTATCTATGGCGCGTGGGGCCCCACCTTCATTCATTCGCGCCGGGGCCCCACCCCCGGCGCTGTTGCTCAGCGCGTTCGCGCTTCGCAACGGCTCAAGGCTGCCACGCGCTGAAGACCACGCGCTCGAGCGTAGACTCTCGCGCTCGGGCGAAAGCCGCGGCCTCGCCTCTACTTGCCCATATAGTCAAGCCGATAGCCGACGTAGCGGTCGGCATAGGCCCGGATGTCGTCGACTTCGGCGTCGGTGAGCGAGCGCCTCACTTTCCCGGGGCTTCCCATCACGAGCGATCGCGGCGGCACCTCCATTTCTTCGACGATGAGGGTCCCGGCGGCGACGATCGATCCGGTGCCGATATGCGCGCCGTTCAAGAGCAGCGCGCCCATGCCAATCAGGCACTGATCCTCGATCGTGCACCCGTGGAGAATAGCCGCGTGGCCGACCGTCACGTTGTCGCCGATCGTCGTCGGATGCGTCCGACTCATGACGTGCACGACGGTGCCGTCCTGGACGTTCGACCGGCGGCCAATGCGGATGCGGTGCACATCGCCGCGGATGACGACCGACATCCACACACTGCTCTCCTCGCCGATCTCGACGTCGCCGATCACCTGCGCGCTGTCGTCGATGAAGGCGGTCGGGTGAGCGCGCGGAAACACACCGCGGAACGGCCGGAGCATCCGGAATTATAGCGTGCCGTTCCCTGTCACCGAGCGGCGGGGCTTTGCGGAGGATTTGGGCCACGAAACCACGAAAACACGAAGACACGAAATCAAACAAAACGAATCTTCGTGTCTTCGTGTTTTCGTGGTTGCATTTGTCTCAGTTCGCGCTCGCGACGATCGCGCCGCTCTTGCGCGGCGTCGGCCCGCCCTTGAAGGTCAGCAGGTGATCGCGAATCGCGCGCATCTGCGCGTCGGCATCGCCGCCCAGCTCCGGATACGGGGACTTCGGATACACATCCGGCGGCCAGAACCCCGGCATGCGCGTGCCCGGCAGAATCGTCAACGGATTCCTCAGCCACTGCACGATCCAGTCGGGCCGCAACCGGTCGGCCGCCATGCGCAGGTCGGGCGCCAGATTATCCGTCGGCAGGTCCTTGGGGATGGCGCCCAGCACGTGGCACTTCTGACAACTGAACTTCTCGAACAACTGCTTCCCGACCGCCTCGGTGTTCGCCGCGCGCACGATCTCGTGCGTCTGGAACGGTCCGACGGTGTTCGACACGGCGCCGAAGTAGCGGACGACGCCATTCAGGCTCGGATCGTCGAGCCCGAAGGTCGGCATGCGCACGCTCAGCCACGGCCGGATGGTGATCGGTTCGCGCAGAAACGCGTAGAGCCAATCGGGCTGCACGCGCGCCCCCTCCGGCGTCAGCATCGGTGGGCCGAGCGACGCGTCGGCCACCAGCTTGAGGAAGTCTCCGCCATCGCCTTCGATGATGTGGCAGCCCACGCAGTTGCGCCGGTACATCAGCGATCGGCCGCGCACGAGGAAATCGGTTCGTGCGTTGCGCGGCTGCCACGCCGCCACCGGCTGGATTTCACGCTGGAAGCTCATGATCGCCGTGATCAGACGGTCCTGTTCCACAACGCTGAGTTCGAAGTTCGGCATCCGCAGCTTGTCCAGCGGCTGCAGCACGCGTCCCTTGTCGAAGGTGCGCGGATCGTGCAGCTTCGTCCGGAACCATCCGATCTTCGACGTGTGCGGGATGTCGGTGATGAAGGCAAAGTCGAGGCGCGTGACCAGCTTACTGCCTTCTTCCGACAGATCCGTGCCGATCGGCTGCGTCTTCTCGAAGCCCTTGATGTCGTGGCAGCTGAAGCACCCATACCGGGTGATGACCTTCTGCCCGAGCGCCAGTTGCTTCGCCCGCGAATCGAGCTTGGCCATTTCGGCTTTCGCGTCCCCGAGCGGCAGCACCGCCGTGTAGTAGTCGAGCAGCACATCGTCGACGTCTTTCGGCGTGAAGGTCGCCTTCGGCGCGTCGCCGCCCGGCTGCTTGAGCGTCATCAGGTAGGCCGCGACGTCGGCCGCCTGGGCATCGGTGAGCCGCAGGTTCGGCATGTAGGTATTCGGGTCGAAGTGTTTCGGATTGCGCACCCAGTCGAACACCCACTCGTAGGTCGTCTTGTTGCCGATGTTCTCGAGCGGCTGGCCGAAGGTGCGCCGAGGACCGGTGTCGGAGCGCGACCCCTCGCCGACGATGTGGCAGCCCTGGCACCCGATTGACTTCACGATCTGCTCGCCGCTCTTGGCGTCGCCGCGCGGTGGATTCTTGACCGCGAACTCGTGTTTCTCGGCGTTCGCGAACAGATAGGCGACGGCGGCGTTGATCTCGACCTCGTTCCGAACGGCGTCCGTCTGCGAGCTGGAGTTCGAGTTGTACCAGATGCGCGGCATCCACGTCGCCGGCTTGACCGCCCGCGGATTGCGGATCCACGTTTTCACCCAGTCCGGCGTCAGCTTCGAATCAATCTTCGTGAGGATCGGCCCTGGCTTCTTCACGTCCTCGAAGCCGCGCGTCTTGTGGCAGGCGTAGCAGCCGGCGCGCTCGTAGGTCGCGTACGCGATATCGAGGTTTTTCGCATTCGGGATGTAGACCTGCTGTTTGTGGCACTTGGCGCACGAGGCTTCCGTCATCTTGATCGGCAGCATCGGGTAGTCCCACAGGTGCGGTTCGTCCCAGTGATACGTCTTCTCCCATTCCTCTTTTTGCTTCTCACCCGTCGGCGTGTGCGCCGCGCCGCGGAAACTAACCGACTGCCCCATCCCCTCGTGGCAGACCGTGCAGCCGATCTTGTCGATCGGGTGCAACGACTTTCCGCCCAGGTACACGTCGAGGTTCGGGTGCGTCGTGAACGGTTGCGGGTACTTCTCGAACCCGGCCTTGTCGATCGCCAGATGGCACGTCTGGCACCGGTCCATCTTCGGCACGCGGATGAAGTTCACATCGTCGACGACGTCGGGCAGGATGATCTGCTGAATCTTGATCGTGGGCGCCATGAAGTCGAGCAGCGGCGCGTTGAGGAAGTAGTCCTTGGCGGCGCTCGGCTTGACGGCGTTCATCACCTTGTTCAGGCGCTTCTCCTCCGCGTGCACGTCCTCGATCTGTTTGCTGATGGCGGTGACCTGGCCGGTGTACTGAGCTTGATCCTTCTGAATTGCCGCACGCTCCGCGGTCAGGGTCTGCACCTGAAGGTCCAGATCCATCAGGCGCTTCTCTTCCTCAGCGACCTTCGGGCCTTTCTTGGCGGCACTGCTCTCGCCCGCCGCGCGCGATGATTCGAAGTCGTACCGGTCGTGGTCGTAAATCGCTTTCGCGTTCTGGTAATCCCTCTGAGCACGGTCCAGCCGGATGTCGACGCCGTCCAGCTTGGCTTGCAGCTCGTCGACCTTTTTCTGGTTCGCCGCCACGTTCTTCTTCGCGGCGTCGAGCTGCGCCTGGAGCCGCGCCGCCTTGGTCTTGTCGACGGCGCCCGCTGCCTGGCGGTATTGCCCCTGCGTCACCTGATACTGCAGCTCGGCAAAACGGCGCTGCGTCTTCTTCCAATCCCGATCGAAGTCGTCCCACACCATCCAGACGACCGACAGGAACAGGAACAGGCTGGACGCCGCGAAGACGACGTTCAGGAAGTCGATGTTGTACGCGTGCCCAACGCCCTTCTTTTCAGCCATAGGTCAAATATTGAAGAAGAATTCCGGGATCGCGACGATGTACTTCAGGGTGAAGATCCACCGGGCCAGCATCTTGATCGGCAGCGACATCATCATCAGAAACAGGAACGTGGTCACGTAGTACCGCGGTGCGCCGAGCTTCTCGTAATAGCCCTTGAACCACGCCTTCGCGAGCAGCACCGGAAGCGCGAAGATATAGAAGAGGACGAGCAGGACGCCGAAGATCTCGCGCACCAGCCAGAACGTCGGCAGCCCGGTCCGCAACGCGCGCACCCAGATGTATTCGGACAGATTGACGTTCGTGAGCGCCTCGAGCTTGTGGATGTCCCAGTACTCGAACGGCCCGAAGAAATTCCAGTTGGGGCCGCGCAGGAACGTGCCGAGCACGATCAGCGACACCCACAGCACGACAAACCCGAACAGAAAGAGCGCGATTTCCGGCTTCCGCTCGTTGAACGTGAAATATCCGTTGCCCTTCGGGTTTTTGTCGATGTACGGAATGCAGATCAGGCCGACGATGATCAGGCTCGGGAGGACGACGCCGGCCAGCCACGGATCGAAATACACGAGCATTTCCTGCAGGCCGAGGAAATACCACGGCGCTTTCGACGGGTTCGGCGTGTTGGACGGGTTCGCGGGCTGCTCGAGCGGCGCCTTCAGGACAATCGACCACACGATCAAGATGACCGAACAGACAATCAGCGAGATCAGCTCCGTGTAGACGAGATCCGGCCACACCCACACGCGATCGGCTTCCGCTTTCTCGACAGGTCCCTGACCCGCCGCGATCCGGCGGTCGTTCAACACGGCCTCGCGGATGGAGTACCAGATGAAGAAGACGAGCAGGAAGACCAACCCGACGATCGGCACGTTGTCCGGTTTGGTGACGATCAGGCGGAAGTTTGGATCGAACGATCCCAGCGTGAAGAACAGCACCAGAAACCCGAAGATGCCGTAGGCAAACACGTTCGACGCAATGCGTTCGCGCTTCCACAGCAAGAGCGCCAGCGACGTGAGCGCCAGGATGAAGAACAGCCGCGGATCGGCGACGGCGTTGAAGATACTCTT
>JAHFUI010000040.1:0-15194 GCA_023265175.1 Acidobacteriota bacterium | reverse complement strand
ACGGCGATCCCGAGCGGAATGCCCACGCAGTGCAGCACGTAGAAGCGCAACAGCGCCGATTCACCCACGAACGAGCCGCCGAGCAGCGCGAACCGCGCATCGTCCTGCGCGTGGATGAGCGGGATGTCGCCGAGCCGCAGCAGCGAGGCACCCGGCCCTTCGTGACCGAGGAACGGCGTCGCACGTGCCATGTTCGAGCCGACGGTGATCGCCCAGATCGCCAGCTGATCCCACGGCAGCAGGTAGCCTGTGAACGACAGGAGCAGCGTCAGCACGAGCATGATGACGCCGACCGACCAGTTGAATTCCCGCGGCGGCTTGTACGAGCCGGTCATGAACACGCGGAACATGTGGAGCCAGACGGTGATCACCATCGCGTGCGCGCCCCAGCGGTGCATCTCGCGCATGATCCCGAACGGCACGTGCTCGCGCAGGCCGACGATGTCGGTGTAGGCGTACTCGAGGGTCGGGCGGTAGTAGAACATGAGGAGCAGGCCGGTCAGCGTCAGCGACAGGAACAGGAAAAAGCTCATGCCGCCCATGCACCACGTGTAGCGGAGCTTGACGCCCGACTTCCGGATCCGCACCGGGTGCAGGTGCAGGAAGACGTTCGACAGCACCACGAGGACGCGGTTGCGGTCGGTGTTCGGCCGGCTGTGCCGGAAGATTGACGTCCACGCCTGCGTCTCGGTCAGCCAGTTCCAGAACCTGACGAGCGCCCCTTCTTTCGGTTCGACGGTCTTGGTATCAGCCACTTCACACCTTTAGAAACGACTCCGGATCGATCCACTGCCCGAGCTCTCGCTGAAAGTGCCGGCTCTTGTCCACGAGAATTTGTCCGTCGTCGGACAACACCACGCGCGCGCGCTCGAGCGGACGCGGCGCGGGACCTTCGAAGTTGACGCCGGTCAGCCGGAACCCGCTGCCGTGGCACGGGCACTTGAACTTGTTCTCCGCCGACAGGTAGTTCGGTGTGCAGCCGAGATGCGTGCACACCGTCATGACCGCGTAGAAGCCGGCCGTGTGCTGATCGATATCGTCGACCGTCCGTACGAGCCAGATTCCGTACTTGTCCTTCCAGCGCTCGTCGACGCCGATGCCGTACTCGTTGGGGAAGCCCGCCTTGAACTGCTGCGGTGGCTCGTTGAGGACGTTGGGGAACATGAAGCGGCCGGTTGCCGCCAGCGCTGCGGCCGAGGCCGCGGAAAACGCGCCCCACGCCAGGCCAATCCACGCGCGGCGGGTCAGCAACGGCGACGTGTCGTCCGGGTCGCGGCCCGTCGCGACAGCCGCAGCCGGTTTCGCGGTCGCCGCCCGCGCGGCGGCGCCGCCGAGGGATGCGACGCTGGTGGTCTTCCCGGCTAGATCGGGAATCGGCGCGACTGGAGGCTTTGCCGCGGGCGCCGAGCGGGGCGTCGGCACCACGCCGGTTGCCGCCGCGGCCGCCACCGTCGCCGCTTCCGCGGTTCCTGGCGGCGTGGGCTTGACGCGCGGTATGGCCGCCGGATTGGCGCCCGTCGGGGGCGCACTCGGGATTGCGGCGTCGGGATTGCGATCGTCTGCCATGGTTCCTCGTCGAAATTGGCGCTATCCGATCACGCGCAGCGCTTCGATCGCGGCTTGCCGTACTTTCATGCTGCGATCCTGCTGGCTCAGCGTCTCCACGGACGGTTTGAGCGCGGCATCCTTCAGTACCGCGACCGCACGCAGACCGCTGATTATCACGTCGGCGATCGGATCCTGATCCTCGTCCTGCCGGACGATGCGCGTGACGGCCCGCTCGACGTACGAGCGATCGAGCATCTGGCGAAGCACCGGCACGCCTTCGTGGCTGCCGTGGCGCGCGAGCGCCACCGCGGCATTCCATCTCACGTCGGCCGCGGGATCCTGCAGCGCCGTGCGCAGCGTCACGACCTGCGCGTCGCCAGGCAGCGCGCCGAGCGCGTACACGACGACCTTGCGGATCCCAGCGTCCGGCGACGCGCACAGCGGCTGAAGTCTCGGCACGACGCTCGGATCGCCGGAGCCGCCGAGCGCCCAGATGGTGCTGATGTGCGCCTCGTTCATCTCGGCAGTCCAGCCGTTGATGCGGGAAAACATGTCCGGCGTCCATGGCTTTTCAGGATCGTCGAGCGATCTCAGCAACACCCGAACGGCCTCGGCCGGCAACGGCGGCTCGATCCGGCCGATGGCGAGCGCCAGGTACTTGCGAACGCGCGGATCGCCTTCCTTCGCATCGTCGAAGGCCTTGACGAGATCGGCCGCAACGGCGGGATCGCGGCGGACCAGCGGATCGTCCATCAGCCGTGAAAGCTCGAACGCCGCCGGCCACTGGCGATTCGAGCCGCCCGTGCGCACCTCGGCAATGTACACCTGCGCCGTTTTTCGGTCGGTGACGAGCGACCGGAAGCCGGCGTACAGCATGACGGTCGCGCCAACGACAACCAGGGGAATCAAAAAAAACTGAACAGCAAGGGCGGGCGCGGCAACGAGAGGGTTTCGAGTCGCGGGTTCGCGCTCGGTAAGTTTATCCATCTATCGGGAAAACGGCGTTTGGCTCGGAACGAACCGAGGCTTGCAAGGCTTACAAGTTTTACTACGTGGGTCCTTTGACGGTCAAGCGACGAGACACGCGTCACCCTTCGCCGCTCTTCGTTTCTCTGGTGGGTGTGAGCCTGCGTCTGGGTTTGATCGGCCTCGGCAGCGCGGCACTGACGCCGGTCAGCATCTGTGCAGGGTAGCAGGCCGGCTGACGAGTTCGACGTCCCTTCTCACGGCCAGCGGCCGCTCAACACTCGTTCCGCCGAGCCGCTCCGGAGTGCGAATTTTGAATTCCGCTAATTCCTAATTCCTAATTCCTAATTCCTAATTCCTTAAGTCGTGCTCGATACCGTTTCGGGATGCGACTGCTTGATCCTCACCGGCTTGAGGAACGGCATCAGCCCGCGAAGCCGCTCGCCGACCTCCTCGATCTTCAGCCCGGCTTCAATCTCACGCTGCTTGTTGAACCAGGGCCGGCCGGCCGCGTTCTCCTTAATCCAGGTCTTCGCGAACTCGCCGTTCCGGATCTCGTCGAGCATCTTCTTCATTTCCTGCCTGGTCGCGTCGGTCACGATGCGCGGCCCGCCCGTGTAGTCGCCGTATTCCGCCGTGTCGCTGACCGAGTAGCGCATGTACGCGAGGCCGCCCTGGTAGATCAGGTCCACGATCAGCTTCACCTCGTGCAGGCACTCGAAGTACGCGACCTCCGGCTGGTACCCGGCTGCCACGAGGGTGTCGAACCCGGCCTTGATCAGCGCGCTGACGCCGCCGCAGAGCACAGCCTGCTCGCCGAACAGATCCGTCTCGGTCTCTTCCGCAAACGTCGTCTCGATCACGCCGGCGCGGGTCACGCCGATGCCTTTCGCGTACGACAGCGTGAGCGCGCGCGCGTTCCCGGTGGCGTCCTGATGGACGGCGAAGAGCGCGGGCGTGCCGGCGCCTTCGACAAACAGCTCGCGGACGCGGTGGCCCGGCGACTTCGGCGCCACCATCGAGACGTCCACGTCCGGGCGGACCGTGATCGTTCCGAAGCGGATGTTGAACCCGTGCGCGAACATCACCATCTTGCCGGGGGCGAGACTTGGCGCGATCTCTTCCTTGTACACCTTCGCCGCGCTGGTGTCGGGGATGAGAATCATGATGACGTCGGCCCACTTCGAGACCTCGCCGACGTCGCCGACGCTCAGCCCGGCCTCGGTCGCCTTGGCGCGTGATCGGCTCCCCGGAGCGAGACCGACCTTCACGCTCACGCCGCTGTCCCGAAGGTTGAGCGCATGCGCATGACCCTGCGATCCATACCCAATCACCGCAACCTTCCTCGCGCGAATCAGCGCCAGATCGGCTGCATCGTCGTAAAACATCGTCGCCATGTCACCCACTCCTTCAATTTGGATATCTGATTATCTGGTTATCTGGTTATCTGGTTATCTGGGCATTAGCTGGTTATCTGGGCATTAGTGGTGATCTGGTTATCTGGTCTGCCGCCAACTTATTCAATCAATAACCAGATAACCAGATGACCAGATAACCAAATTCGTTATCCCCTACACCGATCCGATGCTGAGGTCGTCGGCGATCAGATCGCCGGAGAGCGGTTCGGCCGGGCGCAGGGCGCGAGCCGTGCCACGAGCCATCGCGATTCGGCCGGTTCTCACCATCTCCATGACGCCGTAGGGCCTGAGCACTTCGACCAGGCTGTCGATCTTGTCCTCGGTTCCGGTGGCCTCGATGACGAGCGACTCCGGGCTCACATCCACCACGCGCGCACGATAGACATCGACGAGCTGCATCACGTGCGTCCGCGCCTCACCGGTGGACGCCACCTTGATCAGCGCCAGGTCGCGCACGATCGACGGCGCCGCCGTGATGTCGTCGACGCGCCGCACCGGCACCAGCTTGTACAGATTCGCTTCCAGCCGGCGCGCCCCGTACGCGTCGGTGTCGACGACGACGGTCATCCGGGAGACGCCGGGCTGCTCGGTGTGGCCGACCGTCAGCGACTCGATGTTGAACGCGCGGCGCCGGAACAGCGACGCCACGCGGTTCAGCACGCCCGGCTTGTTGTCGACGTAGACGACAAATGTGTGAACCATAGTGTTTCCACCCTAAATGCAACCACGAAAGCACGAAGACACGAAGACACGAAGACAACCAACCTACTTCTTGTTCGTGTTTTCGTGTTTTCGTGGTTGCATTTGCAGTCCGTCAGTCCGCGCCGGTCTCGACGAGCGGCGACGGCCTTCGAATCATCTTGTGCAGGTCCGCGCCGGCGGGCACCATCGGGTAAACGGTGTCCTCCTGCTCGACCCTGAAATCAATCACTGCCGTCCGAGGCTGACGACGGGCCGCGTTGACGGCATCAACGACCTCGGAACGCCGCGTGACCGCTGCCGCCCAGGCGCCGAACGCTTCGGCGAGCTTGACGAAATCCGGGCCGGACAACGGCGTTGCGGCGTAGCGTTTGTCGTAGAAGAACTCCTGCCACTGCCGCACCATGCCCAGGTAGCCGTTGTTGATGATCGCCACGTTGATGTCGAGCTGTTCCTGCATCGCCGTCGCCAGCTCCGCCATCGTCATCTGAAAGCCGCCGTCTCCGGCGACGACCCAGACTTCGGCGTCCGGACGCGCGATCTTGGCGCCGATGGCCGCCGGCAGCGCAAAGCCCATCGTGCCGAGGCCGCCGGAGGTAATGAGCGATCGCGAGCTGTCGTGCTTGTAGTACTGCGCTTCCCACATCTGATGCTGGCCGACGTCGGTCACGACGAGCGCGTGGCCGCCGGTTACGCGCCACAGATCGTTGATCACGTGCGCGGCATACAGGTGGCCGTCGTCGGGCAGGGTCTGAATGTCGCGAACCGCGGCATCGCCCTTGAGCGTGTCGATCTGCGCGAGCCACGCCGAGCGAGCGCCCTTTTCAACGTGCGGCAACCATTCAGCGACGGTCGCCCGCAGGTCGCCGGCGATCGCCACGTCGACGCGGACGTTCTTATTGAGCTCGGCGCGGTCGATGTCGACGTGGATCTTGCGGGCGTTCAGCGCGTAGGTCTTAAGGTTCCCCGTCACGCGATCGTCGAAGCGCATGCCCAGCGCGAGGAGGAGATCGGCATCCATGATCGCGGTGTTCACCCACGCCTCGCCGTGCATCCCCATCATCCCGAGATTCAAGGGGTGGGACGCCGGGACACCGCCGATGCCGAGCAGCGTGACGGCAATGGGGATCTGCGCGCGCTCGGCGAGCGCCAGGATTTCGCGCTCGGCGCCCGACTGCATCACGCCGTGGCCAGCGAGGATCAATGGCCGTTTTGCCGCGTTGATCAGCGCCAGTGCCTCGCGGTGATCGCCGTCGCCGGGCAGCGCCTCGTCCTGCGCCTCACTAAGACGGGGTTCGGCGGCGGCCCAATCGACCTCGCAGCTGCCCTGCTGCGCGTCCTTGGTGATGTCGACCAGCACCGGGCCTGGACGACCGGACCGTGCGATGGCGAACGCCTCGCGCACGGCCGGCGCCACGTCGGCAGCGCTCGTCACCAGATAGTTGTGCTTCGTGATCGGCAGCGTGATGCCGGTGATGTCGGTCTCCTGAAACGCGTCGGATCCGATCAGCTTGCTGCCGACCTGTCCGGTAATGCAGACGATCGGCGACGAGTCCATCATCGCGGTCGCGATACCGGTGACCATGTTGGTCGCACCCGGTCCGGAGGTGGCGATGGCGACACCGACACGGCCGCTCGCGCGCGCGTAGCCGTCGGCCATGTGCGTCGCGCCCTGCTCGTGACGCACGAGCACGTGGCGGATCGGAAACTCGAGCATCGCGTCGTAGACCGGCAGGATCGCGCCGCCCGGGTAACCGAACACGTCGGTGACGCCCTCGCGGACGAGGCATTCCCACATAATCTGTGCGCCAGTTCTCATTGCTTGCTCCACAAGAGGACGCCGAGGCAGCAGAGGTCGCCGAGGGTTTACCTCTGCGTCCTTTACCTCCTTTGCGTCCTCGTTACCCCGTTACAGCGCCCGTTGACGCCGACGATACCAGCCGTGCGTACTTGCCCAGGACGCCGGTCGCGTACCGCGGCGCGGGCGGCGTCCAGCCAGCCAGCCGCTCGCGCAGGACCGCGGCGCTGACTTCGATGTCCAGACGCCGATTGGCCACGTCAATCAGAATCGGGTCGCCATCGCGAACGACCGCGATCGGACCGCCGCGAAACGCTTCCGGCGCGGCGTGGCCCACCATCAAGCCGCGGGTCGCTCCGGAAAATCGGCCGTCGGTCACGAGCGCCACGGAGTCGCCCAGGCCCGCTCCGACGAGCGCGCTGGTCACGCCGAGCATCTCGCGCATTCCGGGTCCGCCGCTGGGTCCCTCGTAGCGAATCACGACCACGTCCCCGGGCTGGATTGCCTGTCGCTGTACGGCCTCGAACGCCGCTTCCTCGCTATCGAACACCCGCGCCGGGCCGCGATGCGTCATCCGGTCGGATCCGGACACTTTGATGACCGAGCCTTCCGGCGCCAGGCTGCCGCGAAGAATGACGAGGCCGCCCGTGCTCTTGAGCGGATGGGAGGCGGGCCGCACCACTTCCTGGCCCGGCGTCTCGACCGCCAGCGCGGCTTCCGCACCGATGGTGCGGCCGGTGACGGTCATCGCATCGGCGTGCACGGCGCCCACCTCGAGCAGCCGCTTGGCGACAAGCGCGCTGCCGCCGGCCGCGTGCAGATCGGTCGCGACGAACCGGCCGGACGGCTTCAGATCCGCCAGCAGCGGCACCCGCGCGCTGATGCGATCGAAATCCGACAGCGCCAGATCGACGCCCGCTTCGTGGGCGATGGCCATCAAGTGCAGCACGGCGTTGGTCGATCCGCCGGTGGTGGCGACGGAGGCAATGGCGTTTTCGAGCGCGGCGCGCGTGATGATGTCGCGCGGGCGCAACTCGCGGCGCACCAGGTCCATCACGCCGCGTCCGGCGGCGCGCGCGACGTCTGCTTTCTTCGGGTCGTTGGCGGGGACGCTGCCGCTGCCCATCGCCGCGATGCCGAGGAACTCGCACACGATCGCCATCGTGTTCGCAGTGAACTGGCCGCCGCACGCGCCCGCGCCCGGACAGGCGACCGCTTCGAGGCTCGCCAGCTCGCCATCGCTCATGCGCCCGGCGCCGTGCGCGCCGACCGCCTCGAACACGTCCTGAATCGTCACCGAGTGGCCGTGGAATTGCCCGGGCGCAATCGAGCCGCCGTACAGAATCAATCCGGGGATGTTCAGCCGGGCCAGCGCCATCACGCCCCCCGGAATCGTCTTGTCGCAGCCGACCAGGACAATCAGTCCGTCGAAGCCGTTGCCGCGCGTCACGAGCTCGATCGAGTCGGCGATCACCTCGCGGCTGACGAGCGAGGCCTTCATCCCCTCGGTGCCCATCGTGATGCCGTCGGAGATCGAGACGGTGTTGAATTCCATCGGCGTGCCGCCGGCCGCGCGAATCCCGTCCTTGACGTGGACGGCCAGCTCGCGGAGATGAAAGTTGCAGGGGCCGATCTCGATCCAGGTGTTCGCGACGCCGATGAGCGGCTTCTTCAAGTCCGCATCCGAGAAGCCGATCGCTTTGAGCATCGCGCGCGCCGGCGCGCGGCTCGGGCCGTTCGTCAGCGGGTTCGGGCGGAACGTCATGACACAACCTCAAAAGGGTCCGGCAGCCGGTTCTCGCGCGTCTTCCAGCTCGGGTACGAGCCGAGGGTGCGCAGCGTGGGCGCGAACTCGGCGAGATGCGCGAGCGCCCGCGCGCAGGGCAGTTCGTCGCGCGCCGCCGCCAGGTCGGCGTAGAAGAGGTATTCCCACGGCCGGCCGGGGATTGGCCGCGACTCGAGCTTCGTCAGGTCGATGCCGCGCAGCGCGAACGCGCTCAGCGCCTTGAACAGCGCGCCCGGCTCATTGGGCAGCGAAAACACAATCGAGGTCTTGTCCGGCACGCTGTCGTTGAAGGGACGACGGCCGATGACGAGAAACCGCGTCAGGTTGTCGTTGAAGTCCTGCACCGAGGAGGCGAGCGGGACGAGACCGAACACCTCGCCCGCCCGGGCCGACGCGATGGCCGCCGCGTCCTCGAGGTGCTCGTCCGCGACGAGCTTCGCGCTGCCGGCGGTGTCGTAGGTGGCGATGATCTCGACGCCGGTCAGCGTCCGGAGAAAGCGCTCGCACTGGGCCAGCGCCTGCGGGTGCGAGTAGACGCGGCGCAGCCGATCGATCGACGCACCCGGCAGCGCCAGCAACTGATGGACGACGGGCAGCTCCACCTCGCCGACGATCGGCAGGTGATGCTCGAGCAGCAGGTCGTAGTTGCGATGGATGCTGCCGCCAATCGAGTTCTCGATCGGCAGGACGCCGTACCCGGACGGCCCACCTTCGACCGAGGCGAAGACCTCCTCGAAGGTGCGGCAGGCGATGAGCCGGGCATCAGGCGCGATCCGACGGGCGGCCGCCTCGCTGAACGCCCCCGGTTCCCCTTGATAGGCAATCCGCATCGCTCACTCCTGAAAAATGAAAAGGGCCATCACCCGTGTATCGGATGATGGCCCCGGTTTCCCCCTGCCCTCGGTCTACATCATCCGTGTTCGTGCGGCCTCACGGTGCCCGGGCCGAAGACGCCCCGAACACCGACCGCAACAATAACAACCGGTACGAACAGGACCGAGACAGACATCAGCATCGAGCTCGGGCCCATTACACCGCCTGTGAGACTAGAAGTCAAATTGATAATCTTTACAACATCATAAGCTTACCGAATGTCATAGCCGCGGGAGGGTGACGCCGCGCTGCGCCTGATACTTGCCCTTCTTGTCCTTGTACGACACGGCGCAGGGCTCATCGCTCTGGAAGAACAGCACCTGCGCGATGCCCTCGTTGGCGTAGATCTTCGCGGGCAGCGGGGTCGTGTTCGAGATCTCGATGGTCACGTGCCCCTCCCACTCCGGCTCGAAGGGCGTCACGTTGACGATGATCCCGCAGCGCGCGTAGGTGGATTTGCCGAGGCAGATGGTCAGGATGTCGCGTGGAATCCGGAAGTACTCGACCGTGCTCGCGAGCGCGAACGAATTCGGCGGGATGATGCAGACCTCCGCCTTCATGTCGACGAACGACTTGGGATCGAAGTTCTTCGGATCGACGACCGTGTTGAAGACGTTGGTGAACACCTTGAACTCGTCGCCGACGCGGACGTCGTAGCCGTAGGACGAGACGCCGTACGAGACCACGCCGGCCCGCACCTGCCCGTCGACGAACGGCTCGATCATCCGGTGCTCGAGCGCCATGCGCGTGATCCAGGTGTCGTTCTTGATGGCCATACCTATTCTTCACCAACGCCGGGCAATTGACGACGACCTACCAAAGCGATGTGACGTGAGCGTACTCGAGAATTCTGCGATCCTTGGTCACCACCACTGCCTGATCTTCCCGCGCGGTCGCGACGATGATCTGGTCCGCCGGATCGCCCGCAAACGGCCCCGGCAGCCGGCAACTCTCCACCAGGATCGGTGGTGTCAACTCGGCGAGATGCAGGCCCGGCATCGTCGTGGCGGCCTCGATCCATCGATCGAGCGGCCGATCGAGCACCAGTTGCTTCTTTTCAACCTTCTTGGCCAGCTCCCAGATAGAGATCATCGAGAGCCAGAGATCGTGCGCTCGTTGACCGTTCGCAATCGCGGCGCGGGCCTTGCGGGAGAGACGCCGGTCCTCGTTCACCCACCAGATCCACGCGTGCGTGTCAAGAAGCGTCCGCATCCCATGCCTCGCCCGTGCCGAACGGATCGCCGGCTTCGCTCAGCACGCTGCCGGCCAGGGTCTTGCGCGTTGCGGGCGCGACGTACGGGACGAGCCTGGCGACCGGACGGCCGCGCTTGGTGATGACGAGGGGAGTTTTCGTGCGAGCGACCTCGTCGAGGCTCTTCAGACAGACATCCTTGAATCTGCCGGCGGCCATCGATTTCATAAGAGACTAATATAGCCATGGCTACATGGCCATGTCAACTTCACCGAATCGCCCTCGGCGCCAGACGCACGAGCCTAGCGCCTGAACAAGGTCAAGATGAGGGTCAGCAGAATGCTCAGAACGATCGACGTCGCGAGCGGAAAGTAGAAGCCGAAGCTGCCTCGCCGGACGTAGATGTCGCCGGGCAGCCGCCCAAACGGCACGCCGAGCATGATCAGTAGGCCGAGGGCGGCGATGCCGAGACCAACAAAGACCAGCAGCCTGCCCATATTCAACTCTGATCAACCACAAAGGACACAATGGACACAAAGAATCAAACCAACCGGCCTTACCTTCGTGTCCTTTGTGTCCATTGTGCTGATTCAGCGCCGCGAAAAGCCCGCCCGCCTCAAATCAAGTCGATCCCCGCGAAAAAGTACCCAATCTCGAACGCCGCGGTCTCCGGCGCGTCGGATCCATGCGTCGCGTTGCGCTCGATGGACTGCGCGAACTCCTTGCGCAGCGTGCCGGCGTCGGCCTTAGCCGGATCGGTCGCGCCCATCAGCGTGCGCCACTTCTTGATGGCATCGGCCGCCTCCAGCACCAGCACGATGGCGGCGCCCGAGGACATGAACACGGTGAGGCTGGCGAAAAACGGACGCTCACGATGCACGGCGTAGAAGCCTTCGGCCTCCGCCCTGGTCAAACGGACGCGCCGCATGGCGCGAATCCGGAACCCGGAGTCCTCGATGCGCTGAATAATCCGGCCGGCAAGGCGGCGCTCCACTGCGTCCGGCTTGATAATCGCCAAGGTCCGTTCGACCATCTACCGCAGCTCCTCCATAATCTCGTCGAGCGCTTCTCGTCCCGGTCGAACTCTGTCGAGCGGCAGCGTGGCCAGCGGCTCATCGACCAGATTGAGCTGTGTGAGGAAGTCGTCGCGATCCGGTTCGATGTAGATCAGGCCGGTCGCGAACTCGCCGCGACGGGCGGTTTCGTGCAGCCGTTTCAGCGCGTTGATCTTGTCGGTCGGGTCGTAGCCTTCCTCGAGCTTCTTCAAATACAGCTTCGACCCGTCGTGCATCGTCACTTCCTGGGTCGAGCCCGGCTCATAGTCGACGTTGATGTCTTCGAAGTACGGCACGAAGGTGACCTCTTCGAGCGGCTCGTCGTGATCCTTCACGTAGGCGTAGCTCTTGGTCGACCCTTCGTGGTCGTTGAATGTGACGCAGGGCGAAATCACGTCGAGCATGACGGTGCCGCGGTGAGCGAGCGCCGCCTTGAGCAGCGAGAGCAGCTGCTTCTTGTCGCCTGAGAACGATCGGGCCACGAACGTCGCGCCGAGCTCGACGGCCAGCGCGCAGGTGTCGATCGGCGGCAGGTCATTGACGACCCCGGTCTTCAGCTTCGACCCGAGGTCTGCAGTCGGCGAGAACTGGCCCTTGGTCAACCCGTAGCAGCCGTTGTCCTCGATGATGTAGACGATCGGCAGGTTGCGCCGCATCAGGTGGACGAACTGCCCGATGCCGATCGCGCCGGTGTCGCCGTCGCCGCTGATGCCGATGGCGATCAGCTTCTTGTTGGCGAGCAACGCGCCGGTGCCGACCGACGGCATGCGGCCGTGGACCGCGTTGAAGCCGTGCGAGCCGCCCAGAAAGTACGCCGGGCTCTTGCTCGAGCAGCCGATGCCCGACAGCTTGATGACCTGCCGCGGATCGACGCCCATCTCGAAAAATGCGTCGATGATCCGCTCGGAGATCGCGTTATGGCCGCAGCCGGCGCACAGCGTCGTCTTCCCGCCCTTGTAGACGGTTGGTTCCAGTCCGATTCGGTTTGTCTTGGTGGCCATAGACGATGCTACTCGCCCCCCGTCATGCCGGACGATGCGCCGGCCGTGCGTACGTTCTTCCTGGCCACTTCGAACCCTTCCTGCGTCAGCACGTCGTCGGTGATGCTGCGGGCGTCGATGGGCAACCCGTTGTAGTGCAGCACGCTGCGCAGCTTCGTCTGGCGCTCCGGCGAGAGATCGAGCTTCATGAGCTGCAGCAGCTGCGCGTCGCGGTTCTGCTCGATGACGTACACGCGCTGGTGCGCGTCGATGAACTTCACGAGGTCGTCGGTGAAGGGATACGCGCGCAGGCGATAGTAGGACGTCTTGACGTCGGTCTCCTCGCGGATCTGGTCGCGGCTCTCGCGAATGGCCCAGTGCGACGTGCCGCAGCCGATGAACCCGATCCTCGCGTCGCCGACGGTCTCAACGACCGGCTTGGGCACGTGTAACCGCGCGGTCTCGAACTTGCGCGCGAGACGGTCCATGTTGTCCACGTAGTCGTCCGGGCGTTCGCTGTACTGCCCCGCGGCGTTGTGGCCGGAGCCGCGCGTGAAATACGCCGGCATGCCGTCGCCCGGAATCGTCCGGTACGGGATGCCGTCGCCGTCAACGTCCATGTAGCGGCCCCACTCGCCGAGCGTCTTCAGCGCCTCCGGCGTGAGCAGCTTGCCGCGGCTGATCGGTTTCTCCGGATACCTGAACCCGTCCGACATCCAGTTGTTCATGCCGAGATCGAGGTCCATCATCACGAACACCGGCGTCTGAAGGTGCTCGGCGAGCTCGAACGCCTCCTGCGCCATCGTGTAGCACTCCTCGACCGAGGACGGGATGATCATGATGTGCTTGGTGTCGCCGTGGGACAGGAAGGCCGTGGTCAGCAGGTCGCCTTGCGCGGTGCGGGTCGGCAGGCCGGTGGATGGCCCGACGCGCTGGACGTCGAAGATGACCGCCGGCGCTTCCGCGTAGTACGCCAGCCCGGTGAACTCCGACATCAGCGAAATGCCTGGCCCGGAAGTCGCCGTCATTGAGCGGGCGCCGGCCCAGCTCGCGCCGATGACCATCCCGAGCGACGCGATCTCGTCTTCCGCCTGAACGATCGCGAATGTCGCTTTTCCGGTCTCCTTGTCGACGCGGTACTTCTTCATGTACCCGATGAGCGACTCGCACAGTGACGAGGACGGCGTAATCGGATACCAGGCCAGGACCGTGACGCCGGCCATCATGCAGCCGAGGGCCGCCGCGGAATTCCCCTCGATGAGAATCTTGCCGGCCGTCTCGTTCATGCGCTCGATGACGAACGGGTCCTTTTTGGTGAAGTTCGCTTCGGCGTAGTCCCAGCCCGCCTTGAGGGCGCCGGCGTTCATCGTCACCGCCTTGGCCTTCTTCCCAAGCTGTCTGCCGAGCGCCTGCTCCATCAGCTCCAGGTCGATCCCCAGCAGCTTGGCGAGGACGCCGTCGTAAATCATGTTGCGCACGAGGCGGCGAAGCTTGGCATCCGGACAGATCGGTGCCACGAGCTTGTCGAACGGCACGGGATAGAAGACGAGGTCGCTGCGAAGAGCATCCAGCTTGAGCGGCGCGTCGTAGACGACCGCCGCGCCCGAGTCGAGCGTCAGGACGTCTTCCTTGGCGGTCTCCCGGTTCATCGCGACGAGAAAGTCGACCTCTTTCTTCCGTCCTATATAGCCGCGTTTACTGGCGCGGATGGTGTACCAGGTCGGAAGTCCGGCGATGTTGGACGGGAACATGTTCTTGCCGGAAACCGGCACGCCCATGAGAAGAAACGATCGGAGGAGGACGAGGTTTGCCGTCTGGCTACCCGATCCGTTGACGGTGGCGATCTGCAGACTGAAGTCGTTGACGACCCGCTGTTGATTGCCGGAGGTTTGTTGTTCCTGGACGGCCAAATCAGAGCGTGACATTCGTAAGTCCTTAAAATCCATGAGAATAGAGGAGATCTCGGCGGCCGGTCGCCGAAGGACATAATCCGATTGAGTATATCAGGCACTCGCTAGCAGGCACCAGCGCAGGCACCCTGCCCCCAATCCGTCGATGAAGCGGCCGGCAGTCCTCGCATGCTGTCTCGGCGTTCGTGGTCGCCGGTTCGCGCGAGCTGGTGACGCACACGCGTGAGCATCGAGGCGCGGACCTCAGCGCGCGGGCCTGTCACACTCGACCGGTCGTCTTACATCGGACGCCTCCGGCGACACCTGGATGATCCAGGGTCGTCTAATCCGTCGATACGCCAAGCAGACGCGCCGGCCGATCCCGTTACACGGGCACCGGCAGCAGCCGCAACGCCTCGATCCACTCCGCAATCTGGGCCGCCGTGGCCGCCCGCCGCAGCACCAGCTGCCGCGCATGCTGCACCACGCGGCCCGGCGTCTGCAGCATTAAAAACCGCAACCGCTTCGGCCGCGCCGTCAGCAGCTCCGCGGGCAAGGCTCATCGCGTTCACGCCGTCAGCACGTTGTGTGTCAGCACCGCTAGCCGACCGCTAGCCGCCGCCAGGCGGCCGCCGCGCCGCAATACTTACACGGCATCACGCCCGCGCCGAGCTCGTTCTTCAGCACGTCGTGCACCCCCTCGATCGTCCCCGCCTGCTCCCGATGCCACTCGATCAGCCGCGCCGCCTTCACGTCCCACCGGTTACTCACGACGGCGTCGTGCTTCACCGTGGCGCCGTCATCAAAGAGGTCCCCCTGCCGCCGACGAATACGGATGGCCACATATCGGCGCGGCTGGGTTTCCTTCCGCTCGACGCGTTCGCTCGGGACAAAGGCCACCTCCGCACACTCGCGAATCTCGTTGGGCTGCGACGTCCCATAGCCCTCCCACGCCGCGTCGGGCCCCTGCACCACCGCCTCGCGCAACGC
>JAHFUI010000191.1 GCA_023265175.1 Acidobacteriota bacterium | reverse complement strand
TAAAGGTCAGGTTGGTCGCAGAGTTCTCGAACAGCTCGATGCGCTCGCCTTCAGGGGTGTTGACGGATCCCACGCCGGGGAATTGCGCAAGGCGCTGGACCTTGAACCCAGCTTCCTCGACCTTCGCGAACGACTGCACTCTGAACGCGACGTGGTTGACCACCGAACCGTTCGTGCCGCCCGACGGCGAACCCTTCTCCAGGAATATCAGGACCCCGGGAAACTTCAGGACCTCGGTCGCGCCGAGCCGCGTGGATTGAGCGCCCAACGCCGTCCAGAACATCTTGTTCGCCCCGACGTCGCGCACGAGGTAATGCAGGTGGCCCATGGCCACGCCGGCGTTGTTCGGCGCAGACAGTTGGGCCGACGCCGTTCCCGCGAGCCCCAGCACGATCAGAGTGAGAACCGACATGATCTTCTGCATACGCTTAGTCCTGCTTGACGAACGACTTCAGCGACCACGAGAGTCCGGTCGCGAGAAGAAGGAATCCTGCCATCGCCGCAAGGCCCGCACTAAAGGATCCGGTTTCGTCCGTCAACCAACCCATCACGTACGGTCCCACAAATCCGCCCATCGTCCCGATGGAGTTGATGAACGCGAGGCCGCCGGCCGCGGCGATTCCGGTCAGGAAGCGCGGCGGAATCGTCCAGAAGATCCCGCGTGCGGCGTTGATGCCGGTCAGCGCCACGGTGATGCCGGTGAGCCCGACCCAGAAATTCGCGGAGACGATCGCTCCCACGAAACCAATGGCCGACACCAGACACGCCAGCGTGAGGTTGACGATCTTTCCCCCGCGGCGATCCACTTGCGAAGCCCACACCACCATCCCGATCGTGGCGATCACGTAGCAGCCGCTGGAGACGAACCCTATCTCGCGGTTCGACAGGTGGCCAAGCTGGATGATCTGCGGCAGGAAGAGACCGACGCCGTAGGAGCCGACCAGAAATCCGAACTGCACGCCCGCCAGGATCAGCACGCGCACGTCTTTGAGGGCGGCGCCGAGATGGCGCACTTCCCGTTCGCGCCGCTCGCTCCCCAGGCGATCGTGGACGACCCGCCGCTCTTCGTCCGTGAGCCATGCGGCCTGTTCGGGCCGATCGGCGAGCACCTTCAGCATCACGAGGCCGAGCACCACCACCGGCAAGCCCTCGAGCAGAAACAACCACTTCCACCCGGACAAGCCGAGGACGCCGTCCATCTGCAGGAGCTCGCCGGATACGGGACCCGCGACGACGGAGGAGAGAGGGACGGCAACCATGAACCACGCGATCATCCGCGTGCGGTACTCGGAAGGGAACCAGGTGCCGAGGTAGAAGGCCACGCCTGGGAAGAATCCCGCCTCTGCGACGCCGAGCAGAAAGCGCAGCAGATACAGGCTCATGGGACCTCTCGCGAAGATGGTCGCGGCGGAGATCAGGCCCCACGAGATCATGATCCGCGTGAGCCAGACGCGCGGGCCGACGCGGTACAACGCGATGTTGCTGGGGAGCTCGAAGAAGCAGTAGCCGAGAAAAAAGATGCCGCCGACCCGACCGAACTGCGTCGCCGTCAACCCGAGCTCGCGGTTCATCGTCAACGCCGCAAACCCGACGTTGTTGCGATCGAGGTAGTTGCAGATGTAGCCGGCGATCAGGAGAGGCATCAGCCGCCAGGCGATCTTGGAGAAGACACGGTCCTGTGTCGTGTCGGAGGTCGTCGGCAAGATGTGAGTCCTGTTCAAGCCTCGAACACGTTTCAGCTAGTCGCCATCGGCCTTCTCCTTTCTTGTGCAGTCTTCGATGAAGTCCTTGATGCTATCTCCGCAGATGAAGTACTTGACGCATTCAGTGCCCCTGAAGAGCTGGCGTAAGTCTTCTTCGGAACGATCGGCATGTGCGGCCACGCGAATGGGTAATCGGTAATTCTGGTCAATCCAACGCGCGACATCTCTCCCCGTCTTTTTTTCATCCCCTCGGAACGTATAATTGAGGAGAAGGATGTCAGGCTTATACTCCTTTATTGCCTCAATTGCTTCGTCTGCCCATGCACAAAGCACAGCGGAGGTCTTGACTGGTATCTCAGGAGGCCAAAAGATGCCTATCCGTCTCTTGAGCCACTCCAGCACGGACCCGTGGTCGTCAATAATCAGTATCACTGTCTTGCCGAATATGTTCACGCCCGTCCCTCCCCGCCCCAAGCGAAGTTGTTCTCATGTTTACGTTCCGCCTGTTGGCACTCGACCTCCGGCGCCAGCGACTCGTCCCAGTCTTCGGCACGGTGCAGTTGCCGGGTCGCAGCTTCACGCCAGTCCCCATTATCGTTGAACAGAAACATCGGGTGGTAGCACCGTCTCGAAATGCGGGTTCTGGCGAGCACGCGCTACGCCGCCCTCGATCAAATCAACAAGGACAATTTCAGCAGCCTGAAACTGGCCTGGCGGCTCAAAACCGACGCGTTCGGCCCGCGCCCTGAGTGCAACTTCGAGGGGACGGCGACCGGCGATTACTACGGTGAGCGGTGGAAATTATTCCGGCGAGCTGCTCGCGTTCAGGTTGCCGTCGTAGTCACACGGTGAAGCGCTGAATCTTGCCGGTCGCGGCGGAGGTGGACCGTGTTCACCGAGTGGCTGGCGGGAGCCGCTCGCCGCCTGGTTCGAGTTGCACGCCGAAGGTATTTAGCGACATGGACACCATGCGGTATCCGCCCGTGGTGATGAGCAGATCGAGCAACTGCTTCGCGTTCAACCGCGTCTCCAATGCCTGCCACGTGGACTCCGACACGCTGTCCTCTGCATACAGCTCGTTGACGAAGCGCAGCAGATGGTCCACGAGGGCATCCGCTCCGGTCTGCGGACCCGCCACGATGTGTTCGACGTCGGCAGCTGTCATCCCCGCGCGTCGGCCAGCCGGCGCGTGCGCCGCCCACTCGTAGTCCGACCGGCACAGCCAGCCGATCCGCATGATCAGCAGCTCGCGCGTGCGGGCATCAAGAGTGGCCTGGAGCCGGATGTACTCCGACAGAAGCTGCCGTGGCGCATACATCTTCGGATGCTGCGCGTAAGTCCGATAAACCGCGGCCACCGCGCGACCCGATCCGGAAGGATCGAGCATCGCCCTCACCTCCGGCGTCCACTGCGCCGGATCGAGCGCGTCGATGCGGGCTTTCTTCCCTATCAAGCGTTCATCGCTCTTGACGACATCGATCCGGTACGGCACGCCGGCGGGCAGGCGATCCGTGAGCCCCGCCTCGACCTGGACGCCGATTGAATTCATCACCCCTGACAGCATCGTGAATTCGGCCACCGTGAACACGGCATCCATCACCTGATGCGTGTCGTAGCGCACGGTCAGCGCGTTCCAGGTGCGGTCACTCACGAATGCGCTGACGTGGAGCTCGTCGGCCGCGCGAAGGAGCGCGGATTCGAACGCGTCCCACCCGCGCGCATCCGGCCCGGCCGCAATCCGCCGCAGCTCTCCGGCGTTGAGCGCCGCCTTCCTCGCCGCCGGTGCGTGATGCGCCCATTGGTACTCCGAGCGGCACAGCCACGCGGTGCGCAGGATCAGGAGCTCGCGATGGCGTGGAGACAGCGTCGATTCGCCCGAGATGTAGTTGGCAAACGGTAGAGCGCCCTTCACGAGGTCCGGATGATTGAGAAACGTGCGGAACTCGTTCGTTACGCTGCCGTCGCGCGCGAAGCTTTTCACCAGCTCCCGATGGATGTCGGTCCACGCGGCTTCCGGCAGCGGTTGAATCCGCGGCGTTGCCGCCACGCCAGCCACCAACGCCAGCGTCACGAGAGTTGGAAGCTTCACTTCCTCACTTCCTCACTTCCTCACTGTCGTAAGGGGAGATATGATAACCCGCATGCGCAATGGATTAGTCGCAATCGGTGTGGTGGCGGCGGTGTCTGCAACAGTTGTCGCGCAAGCCGTCAGGCCTGCCTTCGTGGCGCCGGGTGTCATGCAGGGCTTCATGCCTGCCTTGGCGACGGCGAGTCAGACGACGGGGTCCAACGTGCCGGCGAAGACCGCGTCGAAGGCTGGCTGGACGCCCCCACGCACCGCGTGGGGTGATCCGGACCTGACCGGAACGTATACGAGCGACGACTCGATCGGCATCCCCTTCGAACGGCCGCCGCAATACGCGGGACGGGCGGTCCTCTCCGAAGACGAGTTCGCCGCGCGGGAACGGGCGAACGCCGAACAGCTCGCCAAGGATCGGGCCGAGCGCCCGGAAAGCTCGTTCGAGGAAGACGCCGCCGCGAACAATGCGCCCCGTCACTGGCTGGAGCGGGCATCCAAGCCGTCGAGAGCCACCTCGCTGGTTGTCGAACCGGCTGACGGACGGATCCCGCCGATGACGCCCGAAGCGCAGCAGCGGATCGCCGAGCGGCGAGCCGCGCGGCTGGCGCACGGCGCATCGGATTCCTACGAGTACCACAGCAACTACGACCGCTGCATCTCTCGCGGCGTGACCTCATCGATGCTTCCGGCCATTTACGGCAACGGCACGAACATCATGCAGGGACCGGGTTACGTCGTGATCCGCAACGAGATGATCCATGAGGCGCGCGTCGTACCGCTCGACGCCCATCCACATGTCGGCAAGAACATCCGCACGTACATGGGCGACCCGCGCGGCCACTGGGAGGGCAACACGCTGGTCGTCGAGTCGACGAATTTCGCGGACAAGACTGCCATCGGCGGCGGCGCGATTCCCACCGATTCGCTGCGCCTGGTCGAGCGCTTCACGCGCACGGGGGCCGATGCCATTCAGTACGAATTCACCGTCGACGATCCGCGAACCTACGCGCGTCCGTGGAAAGTCGCCTTGGAACTGAGATCGAGGCCCGGGTATGAGATTTACGAGTACGCCTGCCACGAGGGGAATTACGGGCTGGCGAACATGCTCAGCGCCGCGCGGGCGGACGAGCGGAAGTGACCCCACCTAGGAGCACCTAGGAGCGTGTCTGAGAAACCGGAACACGCTCCTAGTAGGCCGGCTTCGCCGGCAAGAACGCCAATGACCTTGGAATGACCGCGCGCGGAGCGCGCCTACTAGGAGCCCGTTTCGGCATTACTCGGACGGGCTCCTAGACGTCTTCGAGGCCGTCAGCGTAGATGTCGTCGACGGAGATGCTACTGCCCACGCTGACGAGGTCGATCGACTGACCACTGCGAAGATCGCTTGACGTCCACTCATCCTTCTCTTGTCGGCGCACCAGCGTGACTCGAGGTTCGCGGTGCGAGATGATCAGCACCTCTCGAAGGCTCGGAAGCTGTTCGTAGTTTCGCAGCTTTTCACCGCGATCGTAGTCCTCTGTCGACGGGCTCGTGACCTCGATGAGAAGCAGGGGGTTCACGACCGCGATGGGGTCGTCCGCCGCGCGGGCGGTCTTTCCGCAAATAACTGCGCCATCCGGATACGTCGAGAGCCCCGTCTGGGCGACGCGAACACGAAGGTCCGAGGTGAACACGCGACAGCCTCTTGGCAATCTGCTACGCAGGATGCTGAGTACCGCTCCGGCGAGCGCGGCATGGTCTGGCGTCCCGCCAGCCATCGCGTAGATCTCGCCGTCAAGATACTCATGTCGCGTCGAGCTCTCTTCCTCAAGCGTGAGGTACTCCGCATAGGTGTGGTGGACGTGACGCGCAGCCGATGGCACCATACCGCTATTCTAACTCTCGCATCGGACTGCCCGTCAGCCGACTGGGATAGGGGCAAAGAGGATCGTGCCGTCACGGCTCCAGCGGCTTGGGGTCTCGGGTGCTGTGTGTCTCCCCCATCCGTGCACCGCCGTCGGGGGCGGACGCGTCCGCCAGTGCGGGGCCGGCGACGAGGGCGGAACTCGCCGAGGCGGACGGTCCCGCATCATCGGTTCCAGATCACGACGGACGGCCTGGAACTTACCCGGCGCCGGGATCTTCACGAGTCGAGCGGATCGCATTCTCACGGCGCCCGGCACCACTCGCTCCATCTGGCGCTTGCCGGCGTGGATGCACCCGGCTGCCGGGTTGGCGACGCTTTCCTACCACGGTGATCAGAAACGCTGGTCGACCATCGACGCCGAGACGTGCTGCCTTTCGTCTGTGTCGAAGGGGCAGCAGTTCGTGCTCAAGACGATGCAAGATGACCTGCTCCGCGGGTGGTTGGGTGGCCTGTTTACGGACGTGGACTCTGGTCGGATCGAGCATCGCCCTGACCTCTGGCGTCCACTGACCTGGCTCGAGCGCGTCGATCCGCGCCTTCTTCCCCGTCAGGCGTTCGTCGCTCTTGGTGACGCTGATCCGGTACGGGACGGCAGTGGGCAGACGCCACGCCAGCGATCAACGCCAGCGTCACGAGGGCCGGAAGCTTCACTTCCTCACTTCCTCACTTTCTCACTTCCCCTTTTCTTCCGCCCGCGCCGCGCTGAGGATGTTTCGCAACCCGTAATTCCCCTCGTGGCACGCGTATTCGAACGGCTGCTGGCTCTGATCCTTCTTCGTCAGGTTCATGGCGAAGGTCCACGGCCGGACCCACGTGGACGGATCGTTGGCCGTCACCGACCACTCAACCGTGTTCGGACCGATTGGCTTGAACCGCTCGATCAAACGTAACGTCGCGCCATCGGCCCCGCGGTACGCCGTCTGATCTTTGAAGTTGGTCGTCTCGACGACGAGCGTATCGCCTTCCCAGTGGCCACGCGCGTCGCCCATGTAGGTGCGGATGCTCTTTCCGACGTGCGGACGGGCATCGAGGGGAATCATCCGCGTCTCATGAATCATCTCGTAGCGAATGGTAGGATAAGTCGTATGCGCAATGGATTAGTCGCAATCGCAATGGTGGCGGCGGCGGCCGGACTCTCGGCCGACCCAAGAGCTCGCACGACGTCCACGCCGCGTGTGGTGCAGGCCGTCAGACCGGCATTGGTGGCAGCGAGTCAGACGACGGCGCCCAAGGTGCCGGCGAAGACCGCGTCGAAGTCTGGCTGGACGCCTCCACGCACCGCGTGGGGTGATCCGGACCTGACCGGAACGTATACGACCGACAACTCGATCGGCGTCCCTTTCGAGCGGCCGCCGCAATACGCGGGACGGGCGGTCCTCTCCGAAGAAGAGTTCGCCGCGCGGGAACGGGCGAACGCCGAACAGGTCGCGAAGGATCTGGGAGACCGCCCTGAATCGCCGTTCGCGCAGGATACGGCCGCCAACAACTCGCCGCGGCACTGGCTTGATCGGCCGGAAACCCCGTCCCGGGTAACCTCGATCGTCGTCGAACCCGCGGATGGCAGAATTCCGCCGATGACACCAGAGGGACAGCGGCGACTCGCGGAGCGCCGCGCCGCGCGATTTGCCCATGGCGAGTCGGACTCGTACGAGTACCACAGCAATTACGATCGCTGTATCACGCGCGGGGTGGTCGGGTCGATTCTGCCGGTCATCTACGGCAACGGCACGAACATCATGCAGGGACCGGGTTACGTCGTGATCCGCAATGAGATGATTCACGAGGCCCGCATGGTCCCGCTCGACGGCCGTCCACACGCCGGGAGGAATATCCACATGTATATGGGAGATCCACGCGGCCACTGGGAGGGCACGACGCTCGTTGTCGATTCCACCAACTTCACCGACCGAACGGGGCTCGGCGGGAATGGCGGCGGCTCGAGCCACACCGAGAACCTGCATCTCGTCGAGCGGTTCACGCCGTCCGGCGCCGGGACGATTCACTACGAGTTCACGGTCGACGATCCGGCAACGTACACCAGACCGTGGAAAGCGGCGCTCGACCTCACGACCAAGTCAGGCTACCGCATGATTTACGAGTACGCGTGCCACGAGGGCAACTACGGTCTGGCGAACATGCTCAGCGCCGCGCGGGCTGACGAGCGAAAGTAAACTTCTAACTCTTGTTGTACACGACCTTGCGCGTCTGCGTTGCCTGCGGCGTCGTTGTCGATTTCTCGACGGTCAGCACATTACCGGCGAGGCTGTAGACGTCCTTTCCTGTCGTCGTGACGTAACCCTGCGTCGGCCCCGCAAAGAACTCCCTCTTCCACGAGACCACCAGCTTCGCGCCGTCCCAGGCCGCGGTGGCTCTGATTTCGCCGTTCTGGAAATAGAACGTCTCCGTGCCGTCGAACGTGTACGTGAGGTTCTGCGCGCCCTGCTGGATGGTCACCTGAGTCGGCGACTGCGTGATGGCGAGCTGGTTCGCCGGCAGACCGCCGCCCCCGCCACCACGACCGCCGCGGCCGGCTGCCGCCGCGCCGGCATCGCCGCGCGCGCCCGCGCGACCCGCCGGAACCGCGGGCGCCGGATCGCTCTTCGCCTCGTCCACGTCCCACGTGCCGGACAGAT
>JAHFUI010000304.1 GCA_023265175.1 Acidobacteriota bacterium | reverse complement strand
CGCCTCGTCGAGGCCGGTGGCCGGGTGCTCGTCGGCACCGACGGCGGCAACTTCGCGATGCCGGGCATCGGCGCGCTCCACGAGATGCAGACGTTCGTCGACGACATGGGCCTGACCCCGCTGCAGGCGTTGCAGGCGGCGACCAAGTGGCCGGCTGAAACGATGCGGCTGCAGGATCAGATCGGCACGGTCGCAGCGGGGCGATTTGCCGACATCCTCATCGTCAACCAGGACCCGCTCGCGAAGATTTCCAACCTGCAGGACGTTGCCTACGTCATCGCCGACGGGCGCGTTCAGGAGAGGACGTACCACGCGTCCTACTGGAGCCCGTTCCAGGGTGAGGGCCCGATCACGCTGCCAGTGGTCGACGACATCGGGTGGGCGGTCAACTTGAAGCGTCAGGCGCTGGCCGGTCGCGGGGGCGGCGGTGCTCCTCCGGTTCTGCCCGATCCGGCAGCGGCGGGTGGACGTCCGGGTGGACGCGGCCGGGGCGGCGACGCTCCTGACGGAGCTGCAGCTCCCGGCGCGGCACTCGTGGGCGCGGCGCCGATTGCGCCGGCATTGGCGGCGCCGCTGCCTGCAGGGTTTGGCGCGAACCGGCAGCCGCAGCCGACGATCGAAACGATCGACCCGGGGCGCCGCGACTACGCCGACCCGGACTATTCCAAGGCCGTCGTGAAAGAAGGAGGCCCGACGTTGACGCTCACGCTGACGGGCTTCAACTATTTTCAGCGGTCGCAGGTGTACTTCAACAACATCCCCGTGCCGACCAAGGTGATCAGTCGGATTGCTCTCGAGGCGACGATCGATGAATCGCTCCTTCGCACAGCGGGGCGGTACACCGTCGTGGTCAAGAATCTCGGCCTGGCGGATCCGGCCAACCCCGCGCTGGGGAACGGGACGTCGAACAAAGCGTGGCTGATCGTCGGCTACCGCTGATGGCATGCCGCACGGTGGAGGAACCCATATGAAGAGATTCGTCGCTCTGGTGGGCACGTTATGCGCGATCGCCACCGGCGTCATGCGAGCACAAGGAGGGCCGCCGGCGCCCTCACCCAAACCCGATACTCCGGACGTGCTCACGCACGTGGCCGCCGCCGAGAAAGCGGCGGGCCGCGAATGGCAGACCGAGGCGGCGTTCTTCTGCAGCGCGACGCCGAATCGCGCCAATCGGCCAGACGATCCGCTCCTCGAGCCCACCCGTCTCTTTGACAACCTCTATGTGATTGGCCGCGCCGGCACGGCAGTGTTCGCGATCACGACCGGCGATGGGATTGTTCTGATTGACGCGGGCTATGCAGACCAGTTGGATTCGGTGCTGTTGCCGGGCCTCAAGGCACTGGGTCTCGATGAATCCACGGTGAAATACATCCTGCTTGGCCACGGTCACGCCGATCACTACGGGGGCGCGTCGTACTTCCAGCAGAAGTACGGCACCAAGGTGGCACTGTCGGCCGCCGATTGGGAACTCTTGGAGAACCCACCTGCGCCTCGGGGTGGCGGCGGCGCCCAAGCGCGCGGACCGGCACCAGCGCCGGTTCCGGTGCCCAAGCGCGACATCGTGCTGACCGACGGCCAGGTCTTCACGGTCGGCGACCAGAGGTTCACGGTCGTTGCGATTCCGGGCCATACGCCCGGATCGATCGGCTTTGTTTTTCCCGTGAAGGACGGTCGGGAGAACCACGTGGCGGCACTGTTCGGCGGGACGATCCTGATCCCGGGGCGAATCGCCGACGCATCGCTGCAGGAATACCTGCGCTCAATCGCGCATTTCGCGGATGTCGCGAAGCGGATGAACGCGGATGTTGAGATCCAGAACCATCCGCTCTACGACAACATCGCGGAAAAAGTCGCTGGCGTGCGGGCGGGGAAAAAAGGTGCGGCCAACCCATTCATCGTCGGCCGGGACGCCTACCAGAGGTTTCTGACCGTGCAGTCCGAATGCATGAAAGCGCAGATCGCGCGACGAGCAATCCCCTAGTCGAGGCGCTGGGATGTTGAAGGACTCGCTGGCTCGGATCGGCGTTGGGGTGACCGGTTGCTTCCTTAACCGAGATCATCTACCACGAGCTGGCGAAGTAGGCGGCTTCCACGAAGTCTAGGAGACACTCAGATGTGGCTATCAAAACGGGGCGTCTCGGTACTCCTCTTCGCGATGCTGCTGGGTGTCGCCGGGGTTCGCGCACAAGATCGTGTCGGGGGCGCGCCGCCGACACCCAAGAACTTGCAAGTGTTGGCCCAGGACGTCGTCATCCAGACGGTCATGCAGACGTTCGCGGCCGGCCTTGGCGTGCAGTGCGGCTATTGCCACGTCGCGAACGACTTCGCCAGCGATGGCAACCCGAAGAAGGAAATCGCCCGCACCATGCTGCGGATGCTGAAGCAGATCAACGTGCGCTTTCCGGACGCCGGCAACGATTTCGTGAATTCGAAGTATTTGCCGTTCCCAGAGGGCAAACAGTACGTGACGTGTTACACCTGTCACCGTGGGTCAGCCACTCCGATTTCGGTCGTTCCCGATCCGCATGGACCGGATCGCGCGCCGGAGCCGGGGGTCGTGCCGAACGCGGCGGGCGGCGGCCGGGGCCGCGCCGGCCGTGCCGGCGGGGCCGCGACAGGGGCAACCCGCGAGAACCCCGCTGCGGCCGATGGTGGTCAACAACAGGCGGCGGCAAACCCACCGGGTCGCGGCAACCAGATTCACAAGAACATGGTGTACCTGCCGTCCAATACGGACACGACGTTGGTGATGCCGGCATT
>JAHFUI010000190.1:2146-8335 GCA_023265175.1 Acidobacteriota bacterium | reverse complement strand
TTGTCGAATTTGACGATGCGTGCGTTGGTGCCCAGTCCATCGGCGACGTAGATGTTGCCGGCGCGATCCCAGGCGACGTCGCTGGTCCGGTTGAAGCTGTCACCGGGGATTGGTCCACCGCGACCGCCACCTCCTGCGGGAGGAGCACCTCCCGGAGCGGCGGCGGCACCGCGCGCGCCTCTTCCGGCGTCGGGAGCAGCGCCAACGGGACCACGGCCGTCTGGCGCCGCGCCGCGCACGCCGCCCGCGGCGGCCGCACCGCCAGGCGCCGGTCCCGGGCGAACATTGATCGCCTCGGGTTTTCTGCTCAGCACCAATGCAACTCGGCCCTCGGGGTCGAACTTGATCACCTGCGTCGACCCCTGATCGACGACCCAGATGTTGTCCTGCGGATCGATCCGCACGGCCTGCGCGACGTTGAATCCGTACAAGCCCTGGCCGATCTCTCTCACGAATTTCCCGTTCTGATCGAACTCGAAGAGGCGCGAGCCGGCTTTCAGAAACGTACGCGACGCCCCGACGGCCGCGTTCGCCGGTCCGGTCCGGGTGTACACGAAGATGTGGCCCTTCGAGTTCGTCGCCACGCCTGCGGCTTCACCGAGGTGAATGCTGTCGGGAAGCTTCAGCGGGTCGGGACTCGAATCGAAGGGGATTTCCACGACGGACGTCTGGGCAACGAGCGAGGCGCCGAGCGCCAGCGCCGCCGCGGCGGTGAAGCATTTCGAGGCGCGCGTCATGGACGACTCCTTGTTTCCCGTTCGAGCTGCTTGGTCTGTGGGTGCAGGATGATCTTCTGCACGCGCCAGCTCGTGATTTCCGAGACGACTAATTGGTCCGGATTCCGGCAGTCGATCCCGTGCACCGTGCTGAATTCCTTCAACGCTTTTCCGGCCTTTCCGAACTTGCCGAGGATCGTGCCGTCCAGCTCCATCTTGTAGATCTCCCCGGTCGTCGAGGCGGTCCGCGAGTCGCCGTTGTCGGGCCACGAGTTGGACACGAAGAGGTATTGATGCGGTCCTGGTGAGATGCAAATCGTCCACGGGCTGCCGACCGTGTCGTAGATCGTCTTGAAATTCAGATCGTTATCCCACACCTGCACGCGCGCATTGCTGCGGTCGCCGATGTACACGTTGCCGTTCGCGTCCGTCGCCATCGTGTGCGGCAGATTGAGCTGTCCCGGCTGGTTCCCTCTGGTGCCGGCCGACTTGATGAAGCGGCCGTTCTTGTCGTATTTGACGACGCGCGAATCGCCGTAGCCATCGGAGACGAAGATGTTGCCGGCCGCGTCCCAGGCCACGTCCGTCGGCCGATTGAACGAATACGGCTTGGCCGTCCCCGCGTACGCACCGGCCCCCGGCATCGCCGCGAGCTGATCGACGGCCTCCGGTCTTCTGCCGAGTACCATCACCACGCGGCCCTCGGGGTTGAACTTGATGACCATGTTCGATCCCTCGTCGACCGCCCAGACGTTGTCCTGCGGATCGACGCGCACCGCGTGCGCAAACGAGAAACCGTACAGACCCTGGCCGAGCTCGCGGACGAACGTGCCGTTCTGATCGAACTCGAACAGGCGCGTCTCACCGCTGCGCGTGTACACGAACACATGTCCCTTGGAGCTTGTCGCCACGCCGATGCCCTCGCCGAGGTACAGGTTGGGAGGAAGTTTCAGGAAGTTGGGGACCGAATCGAACGGGATCTCCGGGACATCTTGAGCCTTGGCTTTCGACTGGCCAAAAAGCGGCGCGGCGCACAGCAGTCCAACGGCCACAAAGCCAGCCTCTAGACGTCGCCTCATTTGAGCCTCCAACTTAACTGAGCTTGACTGATCTACACGTCCATGAGGTCGAGCGTCCGGCGGAGAACCTCCATCGGATCCTTTCCGGGCGTCGGCCGGTATTCGTGCGCGACGAAGCCGGTGAATCCGAGGTCGACGATCGTCTTGGCGACGAACCGGTAATTGAGCTCCTGCGTGTCGTCCAGCTCATGGCGGCCGGGCACACCCGCCGTATGGAAGTGGGCGATCCAGGGCAGGTTGTCCTTGATCGTGTCGCAGACGTTTCCGTCCATCACCTGGGCATGGTAGATGTCGAACAGCATCTTGATGCTGGGTGAGCCGACGCGCTTGCAGACCTCGAAGCCCCAGGCGGCATGATCGCAGATCTGATCCGGACGGCCGAGCACGTTGTCGGGATAGCGGCTGTTCATGTTCTCGAGGCAGATCGTGACGCGCTTGCTCTCCGCGTACGATTTGATCCGGTTGAAGAATGCGACCGCGTTGTCGGCGCCTTCCGCGTACGACATCCCCTTGCGCTGTCCTCCGACGGTGATGATCTTCGTGGCGCCGCCCTCGGCGCACTGGTCGATGAACGCCTTCATCCTGGGCTCGAGCTGGTCGTGCACCTCTTTGTGAATCACGCCGTCCGGAAACGTCACCGGCCCCGCTCCCGCCATCGTCGGGACCAGGCCGTATTTCTTCATCGTGGGCCAGTCCGTCGGGCCGACGAGATCGAACCCGACGCAACCGAGATCGGCGGCGACTTGGCACTGCTCGTCGAACGACAGGGTCGTCTGTCCGAACACCTGCCGGAACAGCGCCTGTTTGAGACGGCCTTTTCGCTGGACCTTCGGCTGGCTTTGCGCGGCGGCGAGTGTCGGCGGGTGCGCAGTCGCCGCACCGATTACGGCGACGGTGGTCAGGAATTCTCTGCGTTGCATGGCCGCATTATAGTATGCAGGTGAGCGACATCGTGTATCTCGACATCTGCTGCTTCAAGCGGCCGTTCGATGATGCGACCGAGGAACGAGTGCGTCGGGAGGCCGAAGCGGTAGCGACCGTCCTGGATCAAGCGAGCCGAGGCACGGTCCGACTCGTGCGCTCGCCCGCGCATGATTTCGAGAACGAACGGAATCCGCGTGAAGACCGGCGCCTGGCGACATCCTTGTGGCTGGAGACGGCGGTGGTTCGAGTGTCCGCCAGCGGTGAAGCCGGGGAACGCGCCCGCGATCTCGCGGCCCTTGGGTTCAGCCCTCTCGATGCGTTGCATCTGGCGTTTGCCGAGCAATCAGAAGCGAGATGGTTCGTGACGACCGATGACCGGTTGCTGAAGCGCGCCCGGGTTCACCGCGAGCGCCTGAGCGTGCATGTGCTCAGACCCGACCAGCTTCCCCTCCCAGCTGAAGGAGACGAAGCATGACTCGTTCATCCTCGATGTCGCTGTACGAGATCCGAATGGAGGGATGGAAAGCCCTCACTGAACGGCTTGGACCGGCTGGAGCGATGCGCTTCATGATGCAGTACGATCCGGGCCATGGCGACTACTCGAACGAGAGGCACGAGATGTTCGGTGCGCTGACCATGGAGGAGCTTCTCCACTCGATCGAGCAGGCAAGGCCCAAGGCCCCGCGCTCCGAACCGTAAGACGACGGCAGGAGCGTCAGCAGAGTCGCGGATGTGAGAAGCCGTGTGGCGTGAGTGTGGGAGCCGCTGCCGCACCTTGCCATAGCCCAGTACTCCTCTCTTATCTTGGCCGGGGTCGGGTCCGCGACCGTCGCCGCCTGTTCGGTGCGTTCCATGCGCGAATGCTACAGTACAATTTCATCCATGCAGAAGAGCGACGATGAATGGCGCGGGACGCTGACGACCGAGCAGTTCCACGTCCTCCGCAAGCACGGCACCGAGCCGCCAGGCTCGAGTCCGCTCAACGGCGAGAAGCGCGAGGGGACGTTCACGTGCGCCGCATGCGGCGAACCGTTGTTTTCATCCGACACCAAGTTCGAGAGCGGAACCGGCTGGCCCAGCTTCTACAAGCCGCTCGCCGAGACCGCCGTCGCGACCACGACCGACAGCAGCCTGTTCATGACGCGGACCGAAGTCCACTGCGCGAAGTGCGGCGGCCATCTCGGCCATGTGTTTCCCGACGGCCCGCGCCCGACCGGGATGCGCTACTGCATGAATGGGATCGCGCTGAAGTTCGAGCCGGACAAGGCCGACTGAATCTGGTCATTTCGTTATCTGGTTATCTCGTTATGTGGTTGTCTCGTCACAATCAATAACCAGATAACCAGATAACCAGATAACCAGATGACTAGATAACCAGATGACCTGATTCGTCACCGCACGTAGACTTCCAGCCGCGGGAAGGCGAAGCGGCCGGCGACTTCGTCGATGATGTTCACCTGACACGTGTAGAGCCCAGGCTTGAAGCTCTCCGCCGGCACCTCGAATTGGAAGATCGCCGCCCGCCGATCCGTGGCGTCAATCCGCGTCCGCTCGACCGTCGGCGTTTCGAAGACTTTCACCTTGCCGCGGTAGAACGCGAGACTGGTCCGCAGCTGCGGTGCGCCGTTGTCCGCGATCGGCTCGTACACCTCGTAATAGAAATACAGCTTCTGATCGCGGCCGACGATGTGGGTGAGGTTCGGCACCAGCTCCACGCCGTCGCGAACCAGCGGGCTCACGGTCTTGCGTCCCGCCGCGCTCTGCAGTTGCGTGCTGAGCACCAACGAGCTCACCTTGACCGCCGCGTCCTTGAGCTCGGGCACCACGACCGGCGTTTCGAATGTGCCCATCTGGCCGGTGCTGTTCTCGCGCACGACGATCTTCACCGAGAAGCGGCCCGGCGGGAGCGTGACGCCCGTCTGATAGAGCACCTGTTTCGCCGCCAGACCGTCGGCGCTCGCCGGAGGCACGGTCAGCGTGTCGCGGATGCGGCCCACGGGAAAGCCGCGCTCGTCTCTGATGAAGCCGGCGACGTCGAGCGTGACCTTGTCCGGCGTTCCCTTGTCCTTCTGGCGCGGCACGGCGGTCCCTGGAACCGCGAGCGACACCGGCACGTAGTACTTGTCCGCCGCCAGCCGGAACCATCCCGCGGTGACGAACAGTGGCACGTCCGTCGCCGGAATCTGCATCGTCAACTGTTCCTGCAGCATGACCTCGCGATCGCCCTTCGCGGTGTGGGTGAAGTCGCGGTCCGCGTAGTAGCCCTCGCGGGCTTCCACCTTCATGGCGGACTTGCTCTTGAGACGCACGCTGATGCGGCGGAACCGGCCGTCCTTGCTTGGATTGGTGCTCGCAAACCCGAGGATGTAGTACGAGGAGATATCGCGGGCGACCTTCGTGAAGGCTTCACCGAAGTCGTTCGTGTCCGTGAACGCCGTCCCGCCGGTGTCGGACGCCAGCGTCGTCAACGTTTCCTGCTGCGCGGCGAGCTGCGTGAATTGGCTGGCGACGCCTCGTCCCGAGAACGCGCTCACGCCGCCGCGACTGCCTTGCCGGGCGCTGCCGCCTGGAACGATGGCTTGTAAGCCCCGCGAATCGACCGGATAGATGGCGACGTTGGCGCGCACGGCGGCGTTCACCGCGGCGCGCAGCTCAACCTGATTGTCCGTGCCGCTCCGCTGCATGCCGGAGCTGAAATAGATGATCGCCTTCTTCTGTTGAATCGGTTTGAGCGCTTCGGCCAGCGTCTTCAGCGCACGCAGGCGCACGTCGTTGTTGAAGGTGTCGAGCTCCTGCGCGCTCGCATCGACCGCCGCCGTGTCCTCGGTCGCGTTCGCGGCCGCTTCGTCAGTGGCTGCCGTACTGGAATCGACCGCGGCGAACGCGGTCCCCTCGGCGGCCGAGAACGCCGCCAGCACCGAATGGACCTGTTCCTTGCTGCTGGTGAAGTCCGTCAGGACTTGAAGGCTCGATCCGATGGACGCCACCGCGACGAGATCCGCGGACGTCATCTGCCCGTCGACCCACTTGACCGCGGAGTCGGCGGCCTTCTGCACATCCTCGGGCTGCATCGAGCTGGTATCGAAGAGCAGCGTGATGAGCCGATGCCCGGCGACATCCTCGGAGGTGAGCGGCGCCTGCGGAGTCACCGGAGTTGGCGCCGGGGCGGTGGCGGGCGCAGCAGCACCAGTGGGCCGAACGACGTTGGCCGTCGCCGCGGCGGTGAGCGTTGGCGCGCTGGCGACCGCCGCGGCGTTGGCGGTGATCTCCTCGAACGCGAACGTTACGATCTGCTGGCGGACGCCGTCCTCGGTCAGCTCGAAATCGGCGGCAGTCAGCCCTTTCACAGCCGTCCCGTTCTTGTCGCGGACGATGACGTCGACGAGCACGAGATTGACGCCGCTCCGAAAAACTGGCGGCGCCTGCGACGGGGCCGGCTGTTGTCCGATCAGGACCGACGCCGACACGAG
>JAHFUI010000190.1:0-2046 GCA_023265175.1 Acidobacteriota bacterium | reverse complement strand
CGATCCCCGCGAGGAGGCCGCCGCTCTTGAGCCAATGGCGATTGGGGCCGAACGGAAGCTCCACCGACACATCGCCGGACACCTGTTGGCGTCGGTCGAAGCTCGACAGCGCCCATTCGGAAGCCAGGTCCTTGTCGTTTTGCGCCACGACGGCACCGCCGGCCCCGAGCGACGAGGCGTTGTCCATCGATCGCGCCAGCGTGTACGAGGCGCCGCCGCTGATGCCGCCGGCAAGGCGACGACGAAGCTGAAAGTTGCCGGCGTGCAGGATTGAGTGGCCGCCTGACGATTCCCACGTGAACGCCTGAACGCCGGGAATCAACAGACCAAGCGGCCCGCGATTGGGCGCGCGCAGGATGTCGAGATCGGTACCCTTGGTCCCCGTGTAGGCGGCCGTGACCGTCCAGTTCGGATTGAGATTCTTAGTCACCGCCGCGTTCCACGTCTGAATCGTGCCGAGGGCGTAGTCCTTGTCGACGCCGTAGTTATTGGTCGTCGCCGATGTGGACGAGAGCAGCGCGTCAGCGAGCGTCAACGGTCCGCTGGAGCTGCCGATGACGGTTTCGGTCTCGGCGAACGGCGGCTCGGCCACCAGTTGTCTGGCGATGCTCGCGTACGACCCGCTGTTGTAGGTGATGCTGTATCCGCCGCGCAGGATCGTGTTCTTCGCGACGCGATAGGCGACGCCGATGCGCGGCCCCACGTTATTGACGTCGGTGTTCAGGAGCGCGGCAGGAAACGCGCCGGTGAAGGGACCAATGCCGCCCGCGACCACCGGCGCCGCCGCGGTGAACGTGGGCGTGACGTCGAGGTTGCTCATCTGGCCGTTCACTTCGACGTAGGGCATCGCGAGCTCGTAGCGAAGGCCGAGATTGAAGGTCAGCTTCGCGTTCTTCTGCCAGTTGTCCTCCACGTAGGCGTCGAACGAACGCTGGCGAAGATGCGTGACGCCTCCGACCTGCAGCGTCGCCTGTTGCGGCACGCCGAGCAGGAAGTCCGCGAAATCGGCGCCGCTTCGGCCGGCGAGCTGCGATCCGCCGGATGAATAGAGTCCGGTAAACGTGAAACTGCCGCGTGCGTTGGCGTTGCTCTGCGTGCTCGAGTTGTCGACGCGGTAGTCGCCGCCCAATCTGAGCTGGTGCTTCGCAATCGGGTGCGACCAGACGTAACTCGTGTTGATTCGATTGTCGGTGCGAAGGCTTGCCGCCGCGCTTCGCACGCCGGTGAACCCTGAAAACGACAGGTTCGGCACGCCCCAGTTCAGCGGGTCGGTCGCCGCCGCGGCCGGGTACTTGATCCCGGCTTGAGCCGCCACGTTGTCGACGCCGGAGAAGGCGTTCGTCGATTGGTTGTTGGAATGCGTCAGGTTCACCGTGACGTTGTGGACCGAGCGTCCGCGCGAGACATTGAGGGTGATCGGCGCCGTGAGGGTCGTGTTCGTGCTCTGACCGCCCAGATTCGGAAACACATTGAGCGATTGATTTTCGTTCCGCCGGTATTGCAACTGGACGTTCAGCATGATGTTCGTGCCGCGGCCGCGCCCGCCAGGACCGCCGCGTCCACCAGCACCGCCGGGGCCGCCAAACCGCCCATTACCGCCGCCGCCGCGTCCTCCCGCACCGCCACGGCCACCCTGCGCGACCGTCGGCGAGAGATTCTGCGTGAGCCGAACGCTGATGTTGTCCGACGTCGAGTGTGACGTGGTCGACACGTGGTAGTTCCGCGACGTGCCCGTCAGGTTCGGCGCCGGAATGAATCCCAGCAGGAGCGCCGATCCTGGATCGATGCGGCTTGCGGGGATCTGGTTGCCCGCGAATGGCTGGGCCGTCTTGGGATCGATCAACTGGATCCCGCTTCCAGAGAAATCGCCGCTTCGCATGGCATCGGTGGGCACCGTCGCGTATTGATCGAACAGGTTGTTCGATTGGTTGCCCGTGTAATTGAGCTGAAAATTCGTGCGGCGATTCATGTTCGCGTACAAGCCGGGAATTTTCACCGGCCCGCCGAACGTGGCGCCGAAGTTGTTTCTGGTGAACTGCGGCTGGT
>JAHFUI010000039.1 GCA_023265175.1 Acidobacteriota bacterium | reverse complement strand
TCGAAACGCTTCCAGATGTAACCGGCTCCGTCGCTGTTTCCGGCGATGATGCCGCTCCGCCTCATGGACCACCGCGCCGTTCCTCCTCCCTTCGCGGCCCTCCCCTCCTCCTCGCCTGATCCGATCTGACGGGCTCGCCCGTCGTCCATCTCGTTCTCCGCTTCCTTCGAGGTCTTATGCGAACTGTGGTGCTGTGCGCCACGCTCGCGGCGGTCGGTCTGCCGTCGGGTGTAGGCGCCCAATCGTTGCCGCTCACAGAGTCGGACGTGCTGGCGCGGCTCTCGCCGGACAGCCCTCGGGTGCGCGGGATCCGCGCTGCCACTGATGTGGCGCGGGCCGACGTCCTGGCTGCCGGGCGCTGGCCGAACCCCCGCGTCACGTTCGACCGCGAATCGGTGGCCGGCATCAGCGAAAACATCACGATGGTGGCCCAGACGCTGCCGATCACCGGCCGGCGCGGACTCGAGATGCAAGCGGCATCCGCGCTCGTGGACGCGAGCTCGAATCGATCCGATGACGCGATGCGTCGCGCGCGCGCCGACCTGCGGCTCGCGTTCGCACAACTGGTGGCCGCACAAGTCCGTGAGCGTGAGCTGACGACCGCGCGTGATCGCCTGCGCGAAGTAGCCGAGGTCCTCGCCACACGGGAGGCTGCGGGTGATGCGGCGGGATTCGATCGGCTCCGCGCCGAGCGCGAAGTACTGGACATCGAGGCGGACCGCGCCTCCGCGTCAACCGAACGCGCCCGCGCTCAGGCCACCATCGCCGGTTTCTTCGCGGACGCGATCGACTCGTCGCGGATCGTCGCAGTGGATCGTGCGTTACCGCCCGCTGCGCTGCCGTCGACCGACGCGCTCGTCGAACGCGCCGAGTCGGTCCGCGGCGAGCTCCAGGCGCTGCGCAAAGAAATCGAGGCGGCCCATTTCTCGGCGAGGGCTGCTGACCGCCGGAACGTGCCTGAACCTGAGATCCTCGCGGGCACTAAGTCCTCGACCGCCGGCGGCGGCGACATCGGAAGTGTCGTGACCTTTCAGGCGGTTGTCCCCCTCTTCGATCGAGGACGTCCGGAGCGGGCACTGGCGCTCGCGCGCGCGAGTCAAGGAGAGGCGCGGGTGGACGCCTTCCGTCTCGTATTGCGGTCGGACATTGCAGCGCTCCGTGCAGCGGTTCTCGAACGGCGCGACACAGCGGACCGGTATCGCTCGGCGGCGGTGAACAATGCCGGCCAGATTGAGCGCATTGCGCAAGTGAGTTACGACGCGGGCGAGCGCGGCATTTTGGAATTGTTGGATGCGTACCGCGCCGGGTCATCTGCACGTGTTCGGCAGGCCGTGCTCGATCTCGCCACGCGGCAGGCGGAGCTCGAGCTCGAATTCGTGAGCGGTTGGGAGATCCCCTGATGACAAAGATGACGAAGAAGATACGAGGGCCTGTCGCGATACTCCTCGCGACTGTCAGCGCGGCGGGTTGCACACGACCACACGATGCGCCACAAGCCGAGCCGGCAAGCTTGAATGTGACGGATTGGACGGCGAAGACCGAGCTCTACATGGAGTATCCGCCGCTAATCGCGGGACAGTCTGCGCGGTTTGCTGTGCATCTGACGAAGCTCGATGACTTCAAGGCGCTCAACGCCGGGACACCATCGATCGAGTTCACACCTGAACGCGGCGGTAAGCCGGTTGTGCTCCGCGGCTCGGCTCCGTCGAGACCCGGGGCATTCCGCGTCGAAGGCACGCCGCCCGCTGCTGGCCGCTATCGGTGGGCGTTGATGGTCGACGCTCCCGGTCTCAGCGATCGGCATGACTTGGGGACCGTCGCGATCTTCCCGGACGAAGCGAGCGCCAAGGCCGAGGCTGAAAAGCAGCCCGCCGACGATCCCGCAGCAATCGCGTATTTGAAGGAACAGCAATGGACGAACGAGTTCGCCACGACCCAGGTGCGCGAAGCCGAGTTGCGGATCTCGATCAAGGCGCCCGCGACGATTGAGCCGCTCTCCGGGGGCGAAGCGCTCGTCGCGGCGCCCGCCTCCGGCCGGTTCATGGCCGAATCGCTGGCCGCGATCGGCACGAGCGTCAGCGCGGGTCAGGCGCTGGGACGGCTCGAGCCACGGCTGGCCGGCACTGACGATCGCGCGACGCTCGCGGCTGACGTCACGCAGGCGCAAGTGGCGCTCGACAGCGCACGCGCCGAACAGACGCGCGCGGAACGCCTGCTCGCGGATCGCGCGGTGCCTGCCCGCCGCGTCGAGGACGCGCGGCGCGCCGTGACGACTGCCGAAGCGCGGCTCCGCGTGGCGGAAGCACGGCTCGCGCAGCGCGACGAAACGCTGCGCAGCGGTGGCGGCGTCGCGTCTGGCAATGCGTTCACGATCAGGGCGCCCATTGCCGGCCGGATCGCAGACGTGTTCGCGACGCTCGGCGCCTCGTACGACGAAGGCGCGCCTCTCTTCAAGATCGTTCGGACCGATCGTGTCGGGCTGCGCGCACAGATGCCGGCCGCGAATGCCATGGTCGCGCGCGATCTCACGGACGTCGCGTTCGACATCCCTGGCCGTCCCGACCCCATTCCGCTCCGGGCGGAGCACCGGCGCGACGCGGGCGTCATCGACCAGAAAACAGGGGCGCTGCCGGTGCAATTCGAAATCCAGAACCCTGGTGGCCAACTGCTCGTCGGCCAGAGTGGCACTGCCGTGCTCTACACGCGCGATCGCCTTCGCGCGCCAACGGTCCCAAAGGCGGCCGTGTTGTTTGAAGCGGGCCGGCCCTATGTGTTCGTGCAGGTCGGGGGCGAGCGTTTCGCGCGCCGCTACGTGGAGATCGCCACCCGCGATGGCGATCAGATCGGTCTGAAAAGCGGCGCCGGCATCGGCGACCGCGTCGTCGTCCGGGGCGCGTATGAAGTGCAGCTCGCATCGGCCGCCAAAGGCCTGCCGGCCGAAGGCCACGTGCACTGAGAGTGAATTGAGATGAAGCGACTGATTCAATGGTCGATCGATCACCACTGGATGGTGATGGTCTTCTCGGTGCTGCTCCTGATCGGCGGCATCTGGACGGCGCGCGACATGCCGGTGGACGTCTTCCCGGACCTGACCGCACCCACGGTCACCATCCTGACTGAAGGACACGGGATGGCGCCGGAAGAAATGGAATCGCTCGTCACCTTCCCGCTCGAAAGCGCCATCAACGGCGCGTCGAATGTTCGGCGCGTGCGCTCCGCCACCGCGCTCGGGATTGCGGTGGTCTGGGTGGAATTCGACTGGGGCACGGACATTTTCCTCGCGCGCCAGGTTGTCGCGGAAAAGCTGACCGTTGTCGCCGGGACGCTGCCGCCGCAGGTCGAACGGCCGGTCCTTGCGCCGGTCTCCTCCATCATGGGCGAGATTCTGTTCTTCGCGATCTCGTCGGACGCGGACGATCCGCTCGCGCTTCGAACCGTGGCCGACACCCTTGTGCGACGTCGTCTGCTGGCGGTGCCCGGTGTCTCACAGGTCACACCCATCGGAGGCGCCGAACGCCAATACCAAGTCGTCGCGCACCCGGAACAACTGCGCGCGAACAACATCTCCCTGACCGAGCTGCTCGATGCTGTCCGCGGCGCGAGTCACAACACGTCGGCCGGCGTGTACACCGAGGGCCCGCAGGAGTACGTGCTGCAGGCGGTCGGACGCGTCAGGAACCCGGACGAGATCGGCGAGAGCGTCGTCGCGCTGCGCGGCGGACGATCGGTGCTCGTCCGCGACCTGGCAGATGTTCGTGAGGGCCCGGCCTTCAAGCGCGGTGAAGGATCCCGCAGCGGCAAACCGGCGGTCATCGTCGGTGTGCAGAAGCAGCCGGGCGCGAACACGATCGAGTTGACCGCTCGTCTCGATCGGGAGCTCGACCGGCTTCAGCAGGAGCTGCCGAAGGGGACGACGATTGACCGCAAGATCTTCCGGCAGGCCGATTTCATCGAGGTCGCGGTTGACAACGTCGTCAAGGCGTTGCGCGACGGCGGGATCCTGGTGATCGTCATCGTGCTGCTCTTTCTGGCCAATCTTCGAGCCGCGGCGATCACCTTGACGGCCATCCCGCTGTCACTCGCCGCCGCGATTCTCGTGCTTCGGGCGTTCGGCGCAACCATCAACACGATGACGCTCGGCGGGATGGCGATTGCCATCGGCGCGCTCGTGGACGATGCGATCATCGACGTGGAAAACGTCGTGCGGCGTTTGCGCGGGAATCTCGCGAAACCGACAGACGAACAACGGCCGGCCGCGCAGGTCGTGCGCGAGGCGACGCTGGAGATTCGGACGTCGATCGTGTTCGCGACGATCATCATCGTGCTCGTGTTCCTCCCGATCTTCGGCCTGGCCGGCGTCGAAGGCCGCCTGCTCACCCCGCTCGCGTTCGCGTACATCGTGTCGCTGCTCGCCTCACTCGTCGTGGCGATCATCGTCACGCCGGCGCTGTCCTATGCGTTTCTGCCCGATGCGCCATCCATCGAGCGAGGCCACGACGGATGGCTGGCGCGGACGCTCAAGGTCCGATTCGCGCGGGTCCTTCCGGGCGCGCTCGACCATCCCACCCTGGTGATGGCCACCGCCGCTGCGCTGCTGGTGGTCGCGGTGTTTGCGCTGACGCACGCCGGCACCGCGTTTCTGCCCGAGTTCCATGAGGGCAGTCTGACCATCCAAGCCAATACGCTCCCTGGCACGTCGCTCGCGAAGTCGGACCAGATCGGCCGGCGCGTCGAGCAGATCATGTTGGCGGAACCCGAGGTGGTCGCCACCGCACGACGGACGGGACGCGCAGAGCTCGACGAGCACGTGCAAGGCGTTGAAGCGGCGGAGATCGACGTCGGCCTCCGCGACACCGCTCGGCCGCGTGCCGAGTTGCTCGCGGCGCTTCGTCGAGGGTTCTCGACGCTGCCCGGCACCAACGTCACGATCGGACAACCCATTTCGCACCGCATCGATCACATGTTGTCTGGCACGCGAGCCAACATCGCCGTCAAGGTGTTCGGGGACGACCTCAGCACCCTTCGCCGTCTCGGTGAACGTGTGCGTGGCGCCGTCAGCCGCGTACCCGGCGTGGTCGATCTGTCGCTCGAACAACAGATGGACATCCCGTTCGTGCGTTTCGTCCTCAATCGCACGGCGATTGCACGCTACGGGCTGCACGCTCGTGACGTCGGCGAAGCGATCGAAACCAGCTTTGCGGGCGCGAGGGTCGGTCGCATCTTCGATCGCGGAACGGCGTTCGACTTGGTCGTGAAGCTCGATCCGTCAACCAGCGGCGATTTCGAACGGATTGCCGATCTCCCGATCGACACGCCGGCCTCGGGCCAAGTGCCAATCCGGGTGCTCGCCGACGTGCGGCGTGAGGAAGGGGCCAACATGATTCTTCGCGAGAACGTTCAGCGCCGAATCGTGATCTCGTGCAACGTCGCAGGCCGCGACCTCGGCAGCGTCATCGATGACATCCGGTCGAACATCGCGCAGTCGGTCCCGATGCCCGCGGGATACCGCGTCGAGTACGGCGGCCAGTTCGAGAGCCAGCAGAGCGCATCGCGACGCCTCGCCGTCCTGTTCGTCGGCGTCGTCGCCGGCCTGTTCATGCTGCTCGTGCTCGCGTTCGGGCGCGCTCGGGATGCCTTGATCGTGATGGTCAATCTTCCGCTCGCGTTGATTGGCGGCGTCGCTGGCGTGTTTCTCTCCGGCGGCGTCCTGAGCGTTGCCTCGATGATCGGGTTCATCACGCTCTTCGGCATCGCCACACGCAACGGCATCATGCTGGTGTCGCACATTCAGCACCTGATGAACGAAGAGGGCGTGACCGATTTCCGTGAGGCGGTCGAGCGCGGCGCGCACGAGCGCCTCGTCCCGATTCTCATGACGGCCATGGCCGCCGGGCTGGCGCTTATTCCGCTCGCGCTCGGTGGTGGCAAAACCGGCAGCGAAATTCAAACACCGATGGCGATCGTCATTTTGTGCGGTCTGATCACCTCGACGCTGCTGAACATGATCGTCGTGCCGACCCTCTTCTTGCGATTTGGGAGAGGGTCCAGGTAGAGCGAGTGGAGGCCGTGCGGGGTTCAGGCGCGGTGCTCGAGCTCAATCGCCTTGGGGAACAGGATGTTGTTTTCAAGATGAACGTGACGATGCAGGTCGTGCTCGAACCGCGCCAGCTCCGCCAGGCACACGCGGTAGGTCGTGCACCCATCAGCCGGCGCCGTGTAGCCGTCCGTCAGCTCACGCATGAGGCGCAGCTCGGCGGCCGCGGCGAGATGCTCGCGCTCCATCATCCGGATCGGGTTTTCGACGGTGCCGAATGGACTCGGCTCGCCATGCCCCGAAACCGCGAGCTCGCGCACGTACGGAAACAGCACGTGCTCTTCCTTCAGCATGTGCTGCATCAGATCGTGGCTCATCTGGTCGAAAGACGCCGCCACGCGGGCCAGCTCCGGATGGCGCGCGCCATGGACCTCCACTAGCTTTGCGAGATAGCGCGCGATGGCCGGCAGCGCGGAGCGCACGTACGCGTGGTGCGTTGAGACGATGTGATCGATGAGCCGGTCAAGCGGCCACTTCGTCACATCCGTGTCATCGTCGGTCCTGGACCCCAACGCGACGAGTGCGCTCTGCACCCTATCCGGGTCGGCCGCGGCCGTCCGGCACGCCTCCATGAACGATTGGCGTCCACCGCAGCAGAAGTCGATGCCGAATTGCTCGAACACGCTAGCAGTGCGGAAGTCGGTGGCGACAATCTCGCCGACCGTGGTCCTTTCGAATGACTCGCTCATCACGCCTCCCTCTTGGGACCGAGCGTAGCGAGACGGCGACCGGACCGCTATGACCGCCGTCATATGGGCGAAAATGGGAGGGCATGGAAGACAAGCTCGACGACATCCTGCGCCGGACGACGATCTTCCGCCGGCTCTCGACGGAGGATCGGCGGCGGCTCGCCGCCGTGGCGGATGTGCGGGTCTTCGACAAGGGCGCCCTTCTCTTCAGCGAAGGGGACGCGTCCGAGCAGCTTTACACGGTCGTGAGCGGCCGGGTGAAGGTGTTCAAGACCACGGCGCGCGGGACCGACGTCATCCTCGACATCTTCGGGCCCGGCGATCCCGTGGGCGCCGCCGCGGTCTACGAATCGCGGGCGTATCCGGCCAGCGCAGCCGCCCTCGAGCCCACCACGTGCCTGCTCATTGCGCGACAGGCGTTCTTCTCCCTGCTCGAAACGCACCCAACGATGGTGCGCGGGCTGTTGATCGGACTGACGCATCGTCTGGTCGAGCTGACAAATCGGTTGACCGAGCTTTCTGGCAGCCGCGTGGAAGCCCGGTTGGCGCGCTTCCTCCTGAAGCTCGCGGACGACATGGGCGAGCGGCGGCCGGATGGGACGTTCATCCCGATGGCGTTGTCGCGGCAGGAGCTCGCCGACATGATCGGCACGACCATCGAAACGTCGATCCGCATCATGAGCCGCTGGGGCAAGGAGAACGTCGTCCGCACCGACAAGGACGGCTTTGTCGTAATCGACCGCTCCGCGCTGGAAGCCGCCGCCCTGACGTAAGAGCACGTTGCAAAATTCGCCGCTCTCGGGTCCTGTCCGCGAACAGCCCACTCGGGTGCTCGGCGAAAGGCCATGGGTCACGGGTGACGCCTCCGCGCCCGAGCGGCGGGGCCCCCGACGCGGCAGCCGCGTTGGGGTGCCTTGGGCGCCCGTTCGCGGCCACCCGAAGCCGGCTAATTTTGCAACGTGCTCTAAGCAACCCCGATATGACGGCGATCATTGACGGCTTCGGCATCGCCGAGCAATGCTGGGGTCATGAAGCCGACCGACGTCGCCATGCCTGATTTCAACCAGGCGCCGTTTCTCGTCATCTGGGAGGTGACGCGGGCGTGCGCGCTCGCCTGCGTGCATTGCCGGGCCGACGCGATTCACCGGCGCGATCCGCACGAGCTCACGACCTCGGAAGCGTTTCAGCTCATCGATCAGGTGCGTGGGTTTGGCTCGCGCCCTCCCCTCTTCGTGCTCACGGGCGGCGACCCCATGCGCCGGCCGGATCTGGCGCAACTGGTGGGCCACGCAGCGGACGTGGGACTGACGGTCGCGCTGACGCCGAGCGGCACCGCCGCGGCGACGCGCGCGCGCCTGGCGGAGCTCAAGGCCGCCGGCTTGTCCCGCGTCGCAGTCAGCCTCGACGGCTCGGATCCAGAGACGCACGACGCGTTTCGCCGTGTCCGCGGCTCGTACGCGTGGACGATGCGCATCATCGATGCGACGATCGAGCTGGGCCTGCCGCTGCAGATCAACTCGACGATCGGCCGGACGACGCTGCCGTACCTCGAGGCCATGACCCAGCGCGTGTCGGCGCTGCCGCTGACGCTCTGGGCGCTCTTCTTCTTGATTCAAACCGGCCGCGGCGCCGCGCTCGAGCAGATCAGCGCCGAGGACTGCGAGCGCGTGCTGAACGACCTGTACGACCTCTCCCAGACGTCGCCGTTCGGGATCAAGACGACCGAAGCGCCCCACTACCAGCGCGTCGTCTGGCAGCGCGAGCACCAGCGCATGGAACGCGGTCTGCCGACGAACGCCGTCGAGCGCCGGCGGCAGCTCCGCGCGCCGCGCAGCGTGACCGACGGTAATGGGTTCGTCTTCGTCGACCATCTCGGCAATATCTGCCCGAGCGGCTTCCTGCCCGTGCCGCGCGGCAACGTGAAGACGACGAGCCTCGCCGACGTGTATCGCACGGACGAGATCTTCACCCGCTTGCGGAACGCGAACGCGCTCCTCGGCAAGTGCGGCCGGTGCCGGTTCCGCACCATCTGCGGCGGGTCGCGCGCGCGGGCGTTCGCGGCGACAGGGGCGGTCATGGCGTCAGATCCGCTCTGTGCCTACGAGCCAGGTTCGCAGATCGAGCCAGCACTGATCAATGCGGACGTCAAGACGGCCGAGCTTGCAGCCAGGCCCGTCTGAGTAAATGGGGGCCCCGTGGCTGACGACGCCGGCCGGCGGCGGCCGTTGGTGGTGCTCGATCCGGAGGTTACGCGCGGCATGGCCGCGCGCCTCCAACTGACGCACCTGCTGACGTGCTATTCGGAGCGTCCCGTCTGGGCGCTCTTCATGTTCCTCAATGGCTTCGTCACGATCGCGCTGCTCGCCGCAGTCGCGATGATCTCCGGCACCCCGTTCGTGTTTCCGTCGCTGGGCCCGACGGCGTTCCTGTTCTTCTTCACGCCGCGGGCGCCGGCCGCCACGCCGCGCCACACGATGTACGGCCACGCCATCGGCATCCTGTGCGGCTGGGGCGCGCTGTGGTTGTTTGGCCTGCAGCACGCGCCACCGGCCATGACGACCGGCGTCTCCGCCGCGCGCGCCGGCGCGGTGGCACTCTCGCTCGCCTCGACCGGCGCAGTGATGATTCTCCTGAAGGCGGCGCATCCACCGGCCGGAGCGACGACGATGATCATCTCGCTGGGGATTGTGACGAGACCGTTCCACCTGCTGGTGATCGAGATCGCCGTCGCCATCCTGACGGTCCAGGCGATCGTGATCAACCGGCTCGCCGGAATCGATTATCCACTCTGGGCATTGAGAGACGACAAGCCACGAGCGTGACCGCCTCGCCGCCACCGCGCACCCAGTTGCCGCCTCGCCTCTTGCCGGTTCTCTATTTCGGCACGGCGCATCTGGCGCTCGTGCTCGCGTGCAGCGCCGTCGCGCTCGACCCGCGCGGCGTCTCCGGTTTCTTCTATCACGCCCAGATGCTGGGGATCGTGCACCTGGTCACCCTGGGTTGGATCACCTCCTCGATTCTCGGTTCAATCTATATCGTCGGACCCATCGCGCTGCGCGTGTGGCTCCCGGTCACGTGGCGCGACTACACCGCGTTTGCCTTCGTCGTCATCGGGATCATCGGGATGGTCGGCCATTTCTGGCTGCAATCGTACAGCGGCATGGCATGGTCGGCGGCGACGGTCGGCACGGGCATCCTGGTCGCGGGCAGCAACGTTGTGCGCCGGATCCGCGGCGCGAAGCTCCCGCAAGCGATCGGTGCGCACATCGTGTTCGCGTTCGTGAACGTCCTGGGCGCCGCCACCATGGGTGTGCTCATCGGATTCGACAAGGTCTACCACTTCCTGCCGGGGTTTGTGCTCGCCAACGTCTTTGCCCACGCGCATCTTGCCGCGATCGGCTGGGCCTCCATGATGGTGGTCGGCCTCGCGTACCGGCTGCTGCCGATGGTCTTACCGGCGGAGATGCCCAAGGGGCCGCGTCTCTGGCTCAGTGCGATGCTGCTCCAGACCGGCATCTGGGGACTCTTCATCACCCTGCTGTTCCGCCATCGGTTCGTCTGGGTGTTCGCGGTGACCGTGATCGCGGGCTTTGCCGCATTCCTCTCGCAGGTCGTCTGGATACTGCGGCACCCGCGGCCGCGCCCCTCAGGCCTTCGCACGCCCGACCCCGCGGTCTGGCACGCGGCGGCGGCCTTCGCGTCGCTCGCGCTCGCCTGCGCGCTGGGGCTGTGGCTCGCGATCGCGGAACCGTCGCCGGCGGCGCTGCGCATCGCGATGGCCTACGGCGTCTTCGGCCTCGTCGGCTTCCTGGCGCAGATGGTCATCGGGATGCAAGGACGACTGCTGCCGCTGTTTGCCTGGTACTGGGCGTACGCGAACACCGGATACAAAGGGCCGGTACCGTCACCGCACGAGATGGCGTGGCGCGGCGGCCAGGAGCTCGTCTTTGTATTGTGGCTGTTCGGCGTGCCGGCGCTGGCGGGCGGCCTCGCCTTCGACGCGGTCCCGTTCGTCAGCGCCGGCGCGTGGTGTCTACTCGCGGCCACGCTGCTCGACACCATCAACCTGGTCCGAATCCTGCGCCACGCGTTTCTCACGCCAGGCGAATCGTTGTCAACCCCGTCGTGAACGTGGCTCGTCCGGTGAGCGCATGAGTCTGGACGAAGCCGCCGCGCTGATGCAATCATGGCCGGCTGATCCCAACGGAAGCACCATGCAGCAACCCAAGCTCGACGATCTCGTCCCTAGCGTCACCCTGACGGCCGCCGAATTGAGCACGGCGCACTATCAATTGTCGGTGGATGCTCTGCGATCGCAATCTGACGGAGGGACGAGCACATGATGTCCTTCCGCGGTGATCGGCTTGTCAGTCTCGCGCTGCCGACCGCCGTCGTCTGGTTCATCGACGAGATCGCCGAGGCCAAGGGCCGTCAAGCGATCTACACTCGCCAGGCGCCGCAGGTCCTCAAGGCGCTTCGCGACATGGCGCTCGTGCAGAGCGCCGAGTCCTCCAATCGCATCGAAGGCGTGACGATCGGTCCCGAGCGCCTTCGACCACTGGTCCTCGGCCAGGCACGACCGCGCGACCGTTCCGAGCGCGAGATCTTCGGCTACCGGCACGCGCTCAATCTCATTCATACCAACGCTGAGAGCCTCTCGATCGATCCGGGCGCGCTACGCCAGCTTCACCGGACGATTCAGGAAGACAGCGGCGATGCCGGCCACTGGAAGAAGGCTGAGAACGAGATCATCGAGCTGAAGGCCGGAGAGGCTCCGCGGGTGCGATTTCGTCCGGTCGCTGCGGCTGCAACACCTGCCGCCGTCGATGAGCTGTGCCTGGTCTATCGAGATGCCGTGAACGAGCGCCGCGCTCCACCGCTCGTGACGGTTGCGGCGCTGGTTCTCGATTTCTTGTGTATCCACCCGTTCCGGGATGGCAACGGGCGCGTGTCGAGGCTCCTCACGCTCCTGGCCCTGTATCAACACGGCTACGAAGTTGGGCGGTACATCAGCCTCGAGAGGTTGGTGGAGGAGACGCGCGAAGAGTACTACGAGGCCCTGAAGCGGAGCTCTGAGGGCTGGCATTCCGGCGCGAACGATCCGCTGCCCTGGCTTCTGTACTTTCTGAGCGTCGTACGGCGAGCGTATCGGGAGTTCGAGAGCCGGGTGGGCAACGTTCGAAGCCCTCGCGGCGCGAAGCGTGCCTTCGTGCGGGCGGCCATCGATTCTTTCACCGGGTCGTTCACCCTTGCGGACCTTGAACGCGCCTGTCCGGCGGTGAGCCGGGACATGATTCGGCGCGTGCTGGCCGAATTGAGACAGCAGAAGGCGGTGGAGTGCGTGGGACGTGGCCCCGGCGCTTCCTGGCGCCGGCTGCAGTAATGGATGTAATACCTCCAAGAGAGTGTAAGAGAAAGGGTAATTGCCGAAATTCGGTATTACCCACTCCCGCATTTCTCGCGCGTCGTCCGGAGAGATGCGGCCCGCAAAGTCGGAAAACGAAAACGGCTTCTCCTCTGACGCAGCTCGTCGCTCAAGAGCTGCTCCACCGAGAGTAGGGTTCGCCGGAAGCGGCGGTCCCGATCGATGTCGGCCAGTTCTCGAGCGTCACTTGGCTTTGCGCGCCCGCCGCGGACGCTGCTTCGCGCGAATGTAGTCTGCCGCTCCCTGCATGCACCCAGGCGAGCGGCAGCTGGCGCTCTCGGGCGTGCGTCACGATTTCGGGTGTGCCGCCTCGCCCTCGAGCCGATTGCCCGTCCCATATGGCGACGACGACTGCTGCGTGATCGAGTCCGTACAGGCCGGCCGCCTCGTACGCCGCCTCGCGCGTCGGTTGTGGCGGCAACGTCACAACCTGAGCGGCGGCCTCTAGGAGATCCTTGAACTCGCGGCGCGACTCCTCCGTCTGGAAATCTTTCGCGTAGTCGTCTGCGGCAAGCGGCAGCGCCGCAATCAGCCGGCCGCCGGGCTGGGCCAGCACCTTGCGTGAGACGAGACGGTCAGCACCCTCCGCGAGCGACGAGACAAGCTGGATGGAACGTCCCGGATAGGCTCGTGCGATCTCGTCGAGCGCCCCATCGACGCCTGCAGCCACCCGGTCGGCATCGTTCAGAACCCGGTGCCCGGTAACCGCGACCATCAGACACTCAGCAGCTGCCGCAGGCGGTTCTCGCACGCGGAACACCCTAACCCGCCAAGCCGCACGGCGCAACTGAGACAAGGCACCCCTTTCGAGCTTGCAGGGCGTGCCGATCCTGGCCTACCGTCCGAGGTAATGAGTATCCCGGAGGCCAGACCTCGGAAAGAGCTTTGCGGCGGTCGCCACCATAGCGCCTGGCCCTTGGCTTTCGGCCCAGAGTTGGTTCTCATGCGTCTGTGCGCCCTTGGCCTTGGTCAAGTCGACGACCTCTGGCCATCGAGCCGGACACCCGTTCGCGATCTTCAGACGTTGCTCGTCACGCAGTTCCTCTTCTCGCGCGTCGGGCGCTTTGCGGTAAAGATCTCCCTCAAGTTCCAGGCTTCTGGCGAAGAAGCGAATGATGTCTTTCTCGTAGGAAAACAGGTGGGGATCTACTGGTAGGTCGTCCTCAGCGTTCCACACGAATCTCCTTCTCTGCCAGGTCAGCAACTCGACGATGTGTTTCGCGCACGCAGACGGAGGGACCACTCCCGTCCCCGCGCATGCAGTAACCCGAGTCAGCGCGGAGAGGGCAACAACAGTCGGGTTCAACGCAGCATCTGGGTGTAAAACCACCGGAATCACTTGCAGATCCGGCTCTCTCGGCGCTCTGGCCTGGACGGTCTGAACTTCGCTGATTAAGTATGGCGAGTCCTTGAATGTTTCCCCGAAGAAGAGCACAAACGCGTGGGCCTCTGCCATCTTCTCAACAATCGTGTCGATAAAGGGTCCAGCCCGCTGGTGTTCCTCATATGCGAACACCGTCATGTGACGCTTCAGGAATGCGCACACTTGAAGCACATATTCAGAATCGTGACTGGAGTGGCAGGCAAAGGCTTTGAGTGTGTCCATCGAGTCCCCAGCTTGGGCCCTGTGATTCAGCTGTGGAAGGCCATCGACACGCCCGACGGTATGCGATAAGACACCGGGACGCAAGCGGTATCCGGGCCTGGGCGTTACAGCTCCGCCGGGCTGTGCCTGCCCTACCCGGCGGCCGAAGTCGCGAGGCGGCTATCTCAGCAGCAAACCGACCGCACACCTCGCGAATCCTGCCGCGATCGAATTCTCGGCAGTCCACGTAGTTCAGCTGCCGTCCGCGGCAGCGCGGTTCGAAGTCTTTTAGGAGGTAGTGTGGATGCTGCGGCTCCACGTCCTCGTCCGTTCGGATTGCGCACGCCCGATCTCGCCGTCGTCGATGCCGGCGCATCGGTCGCGTCGCTCGCGCTCGCCTGCGCGCTGGGGCTGTGGCTTGCGCGGAACCGTCGGCGCAGGGCCCTGACTTCGGCGGAGGCCGCTCGCCCGCCGCTCTCCGTGCTATCGTTCGGACGTGGACCCTCTCGCAGGTTCGTCGTGGAGCGCACCTGGAACCGTCGAAGGTTTCAAGCGGTCGGCTCCCAACGCGGTTCTGATACGGTTCGCAGAGCAGGAACTGCGGCGTTGCGCGCACGCCCGCGTCCTCGACATCGGCTGCGGCGCGGGACGCAACGCGTCCCCCCTCGCGCAGATGGGCTGGAACGTCGTCGGCACCGATTTGTCGTGGCCCATGCTCTGCGCCGCCGCGGAGCGCGCCCGCGAGACCCGTGGGGCCCGTGGGGATCGCTCTGCTGGCCGCCTCGATCTGGCTCTCGCGCCCATGGAAAGAATCCCGGCCCGGGATCGCAGCTTCGACCTGGTGATCGCCCACGGCATCTGGAACCTCGCGCGTTCGGCGGCCCAGTTCCGACAGGCGGTGGGCGAGGCGGCCCGCGTGGCGAAGCCAGGGGCAGGGCTCTTCGTGTTCACCTTCTCCAGAAACACGTTCCCGCCGGAGACCGAGCCCGTGCGGGGTGAGCCCTTCGTGTTCACCCAGTTTTCTGGGGAGCCGCAATGCTTCCTGAGCGAAGTTCAGCTCGTCGCCGAGTTGGGTCTTGCCGGGTTCGTGCCGGAGCCGGGCGTTCCTATCCGAGAGTACAACCGGCCGCAGCCCGGGTCGGCCTGCAGCGGGACGGGGCCGGTGATCTACGAGGGCGTCTTCCGCCGCGCGTTCACACCGAGCGAATCATCGTCAGGAGCATCTTGAACCTGGTGCGCGCGCCGAGCGCATGCGGCTGATTGGCCGGCATCAGTACCATCTCTCCCGCGGCCACCAGGACCGCCGTTCCCGAAATCGTGATCTCGGCCTCGCCCTCGAGGACGTGCGCGACCGCGTCGAACGGCGCGGTGTGTTCGCTCAACCCCTGGCCAGCGTCGAAGGTGAAGAAGGTGATGGTGCCGCCGCCCCGTTTGAGCAGCGTTCGGCTGACGACCGATCCGTCCTGGTAGCCAGCCAGCCCCAGCGGCGACAGGGCAACGGCAGCGGGCATTTCGGACGGTGTTCCGGACTGACCCGTCATCGCTCGATCCCATGATTCGTTGGCATGATTCCCTTTCAAGTTGCTTGCGTGACTGAAACAGCCGCCGACCGAGCCGTCGCGATCGAGCGGCCGGTGCTGAAGACGAACAGCAGCAGCGCAACGACGTTGAGCAACCCGCCCCAGACCCGCCATCGACCGAGACTGTCGACCAGGTCGCCTGCGACCCGCAGGATCAACGAGACGTGCAGCACGCCGACGTGCAGATAGAACGTCGCGCGGTACGGGAGCGGGATACCCAGGATCGCGGGAAGAATAACCGGCGCGTGCGCGAAGACCATCGACATCACGAATCCGAGGAAGACGGCGTGCAGCATCGTATCGTACAAGAGGCCCATCGTCGGGATGCCCGTGACAATCGCGAGGATGCCGCCGAAACCCAGCCAGGCGTACCCGCTCAGCAGGCACACGGCCATGAACCTTGTCACGCCTTGCTGGCGCACGGTGCGGCGCGCGACGTCGTTGTGCGCCAGCCACCACGTCATCGCGACGAGTCCCGCGCCGAGCAGGCGGAGGCCCGGCCCAGGCCAGCGGGCGGCCGCGGCGGCGCCGGCCAGGATCGACGCCGTCGCCAGTACAAACATCGCCCGCACGAGAACGGTCGGTCGCAGGACGCGATTGAGCTCGAGCCGCTCGCCCGCAATCGTCAACACCAGAAATGCGAGCCACCAGAACACGACACGGAAGATCGCCGCGCCGCCAAGCCACTGCACGTTGCCGGCGACCCACGCCACGGCGCCGAGCGTCATCGTGGCGATGAAGAGTGACGGCTGGCGCCGCCACACGACCACGAAGATCGCCACGACGACGATGCTGCCGATGGTGATGAGCAGCGGCGCCAGCGGTCCGGGGGGGCCGAGATCGAGGACGAGCGCGCCCGCCGCGACGACAACCGGCGCGGCGTACCCCCAGCGGGCGCGGAGGGCGACTGCCCGCTCGAGGCTGATCAGCGTGCCGAGGAATCCGCAGACCATCAGCGGTCCGTGCGCGATCAGCCGATCGGGCCACGGCAGCGGCAGATTCCAGCCGAGGCGCACGAGCCCGAGCCATGTTCCGCAGGCCATCGACAGCATGCCGATCGCCAGCAACGGAAGCCGCCGCGCCGCACGGCGGATCATCGGCCTCCATCCAACAGCCGCCTGGCATCATCCGACATCATGTCGGGATTCCAGGGCGGCTCCCACACGAAGACGATCTCGACGTCGCGCACCTCGGGAACGCGCTCCTTGATCGTCGAATCGACGAGATCCTGCAAGTACTCGCTCAAGGGGCACGCGGGGCTCGTCATCGTCATCTCGACGCGGGCCCGCTCGCCGTGGACCGCGGTGCGATACACAAGTCCCAGGTCGACGATGTTCACGCCGAGCTCCGGGTCGATGACCTGGCGCAGCGCCTCGCGAATATCGGTGTCAGTTGCCATATGGTCGATCATCCCTCTGACGGCAGCGCGTCTGTTCGGTCACGATTCGAAATCGGTCAGCTCGGATGGTTGTCGCGCCGTTCGCAGCGCATTCAGCACAGCGAGAAGATCGATCACCTCTTGCGCCACGGCCGCGGCCACGGGCGACAGCCATCCGAAGGCCGCGAACGTCATCCCCACGCCGCTGAGCACCATCCCCCCGATTGCGCTTTGAAGGGCCACGCGCCGGAGGCGGTAGCTCAGATGGATGAGATCGTCCACCTTCGACAAGGATGAATCGATGATGACCACGCGTGCCGCTTCAGACGTCACGTCGCTGTGCTGCCCAAAGGCGATCCCGACCGTCGCCGCCATCAATGCCGGCGCGTCGTTGATGCCGTCGCCGATGAACAACGTCTTCGCGTGCTCCGTTTCTCGTCGGACGATCGCGACCTTCTCTTCGGGCGACGCCTCGGCATGGACCTGAGCAATGGACACCAAGTCGGCCAGACGTCTGACTTCCGCCGCCCGGTCGCCGGAGACGAGCAGCACGCGTCTGAATCCGTGCTTGGGCTCCAGATGACCGACAAAGCCCCGGCTATCGGCGCGGGGCACGTCGTGAAATCGAAAGGTCGCCGCGTACTGGTCGTTGACGATGACGATGCATTCCAGGCCGGTGGGCTGGCTGGGCGGCAGCTCGAATCGGCCGATCGCGTGTGAACGGCCCGTGACCAACACGACAGAATCACCGACCTGCCCGCGGAGGCCGACGCCGGCCTCTTCGCGAATCCACTCGACGCCGGGCAGCGGAAAGCGGGCATCTGCCGCGGCCTTCACGATGGCGCTTGCGAGTGGATGCCGGCTGTATCGTTCGATCGCCGCGACCATCGGGAGGACCGTCTCGCGAAGAAATGGCGGTGCGTACAGCTCGTCGCTCACGCTCGGACGGCCGTATGTCAGCGTTCCGGTCTTGTCGAGAATCATCGTGTGGCAGAGCGTCAACTGTTCGAGAGCGGCGGGGTCCTTGATGATGACCCCGCCTCGAGCGGCTGTCGAGATGGCCCCGATGATCGCAACCGGAATCGCGATCAGCAACGGGCACGGGGTCGCGACCACGACGACGCTCAGAAATCGGACGGGGTTGCCCGTTGACCACCATGCGAGGGCGGCAAGGGTCAGGGCGAGCGGCGTATACCACGCGCCGAGCTGATCGCCGATCCGACGTAGATTCGGCCGCCGCTGTTCGGCCTCCTGCATCACTTGCATGATGCGGGCGTAGCGCGAGTCGGCCGCGATCCGAGTGGCCCGGACCCCCAACGCGGAGTCGCCGTTGATGGCGCCGGACAGCACCACCGCCCCCGGCCCTTTCGAGATCGTGAACGGCTCGCCGGTGAGATAGGACTCGTCCATGTCGCCGTGCCCTTGAAAGACTTCCCCGTCAACGGGGCAGATTTCATGCGGCAGGATTGACACTTCGTCGCCGATCGCGATGTCGCCGACTGGAACGTCCTCGAAGACGCTTCCCCGCCGCCGGTGCGCGAGCGTCGGGATTCGATTGGCCAGCGCACGCAGCACAGACGTCGCCTCGGCGACCGCAAGTTGCTCCAGCGTTTCTCCGCCGGACAGCATCAGGACGACAATCGCGCCGGCGAGGTACTCACCGAGGAGCGCTGAGGCGACGATCGAGACGCCCGCCAGGTGGTCCGAACCAAACTCGCCGTGCAGCCCCCGCCACACGAGCCGCAGCACAATCGGGGTCCCACCGATGAGCAGCACCAGAAGAAGCGGCGCATTCACCGCCGCCGAACGTGCCGGGACCGTCAGGTAGCGCAGTGCGAGATGAATGAGGATGCCAACGAGCGCCAGGAGCGCAACAAGAGCGTCACGAGTCCGCCAGATCACGTGACCGCGCGATCTCCCGGCATGACCTCAGCTGGGGGGATTACTTTTTTCGAGGTGGAACTTCTCGATCCGGTAGCGAATCTGATCGCGGTTCACGCCGAGCAGCGTGGCGGCCTTCGTCTGATTCCACCCGGTGCGCTCGAGCGCCTGAATCACGAGCAACCGCTCGAGTTGCTCGAGGTCGATGCCGCCGGCCGGCAGCTCGACGCGGTCGCCAAGACGAATCACCCCGCCGGTCCCCAGCGGAAAGTCGCCAGACGTGAGCGTGTCGCCCTCGGCGAGCAGCATGGCACGCTCGATGGCGTTTCTCAACTCGCGGATGTTTCCGGGCCAGCCGTAGCTCTGAAGCAGGAGCATCGCCTCGGCGGCGACGCCGCGCACGCGCTTCTTGAATTCGGAGTTGTAGGCGTCGACGTAGAAGTTCACGAGGAGCGGGATGTCTTCGCGGCGCTCCCGGAGGGGCGGCAGCGGAATCGGCAGCACGTTCAACCGATAGAACAGGTCCTCGCGGAACTTGCCCTGCCGCACTTCCTCCTGAAGGTTGCGGTTGGTCGCGCCGACGACGCGCACGTCGACCTTGATGTCGGCCGATCCTCCGACGCGCTTGAACGTCTTCTCTTCGAGGAACCGCAGCAGCTTCGCCTGGAGCCCCGGCACCATCTCGCCAATCTCGTCGAGAAACACCGTCCCCCCGTCGGCCATCTCGAGGAGGCCGCGCTTCTGGCGGTCCGCGCCGGTAAACGCCCCACGCTCATGTCCGAAGAGCTCGCTTTCGAGCAACGCTTCCGGCAGCGCCGAACAGCTGATGTTCATGAACGGCTTGGACGCCCTGGCGCTGTTGTAATGGAGGACCTTCGCGGCGAGATCCTTCCCCGTACCGCTTTCACCGGTCAGCAACACCGTCGATGCCGGACTCGCGGCGATTTTCTGAAGCAGCGCCTTGACCGCGACCACCGCCGGACTTTTCCCGACTATGCGATCGAGGCTGTACGGCTGTGCCTGGCTCGCGCGCAGCGTACGGACCTCGCGCCGCAGTCGGGTGGTCTCCAACGCCTGTTCGACGAGCAGCGCGATCTCATCGAGGTTGAACGGCTTGTTCGCATAGTGGTACGCGCCGTGTTTCATCGCCTCGACGGCGGTGTCGACGCTCGTGTACGCAGTCAGCAGGATGACGAGAGTCTCCGGATTCCTCTCTTTCATCCGCTTCAGGACCGAGAGGCCGTCGTCGTCGGGCAGGCGGTAGTCGAGCAGCACGAGATCGACGCCTTCCTCGTGCTTGGCGAGCGCGTCGGCAGCCGTCTCTGCTTCCAGGACGCGATAGCCTTCCGTGGTCAATCGCTCGGTCAGCGACCAGCGAATGAGCGGCTCATCGTCGACGACGAGGATAGTGGGCGCGAGCATGGTGGCAACTTGTGCGCGGGACGCGGCGGTCCGGTCTTGGCCGGACCAGTCCCGAACCTAGTCCCCGCGATGCTACCTCTTCGCAGGGGCGGGCGCTGGCGGCGCCGCGTTCTTCACGTTGTTGTTGATCGCCGGGATCGTTTGCAGATACGCATAGAGCGCTTTCAGGTCAGCGTCGGGCATGACCTTGTAGAGTATCCACGGCATCGGCGGCAGGAGGTCTTCTCCTTCCGGCTTCTTGCCCGTGCGCAGCGTCTTGATGAATGACGCCTCCGTATACCGTTTCTTGAGCCCGGTCTCAGGGTCTGGCGTCAGATTCGCGCCATAGCTGACGCCCCACGGGCCCGCCCACGCCGTCAGATCGAGTGACGCGTGAATTTCTTTCGGATTCTCCGATGGCGCCATCGTCGTCTGCGGCCGGCCCGAAAATGCGCGCTTCGGATCGGGCGTCAGCCCCTCCAGCTTCGGCGAGTGACAGTCGTTGCAGGCACCGATGGTCGCGAGATATCGTCCGCGCGCGAGCTGTCGTGCCTTCGCCGATTGGGCCGGGGCGGGCGATGAAGCCGATTGCCCCATCAGCGCGCCCGCACCGAGCATCATGCTAATTCCAAGCACAGCAGTTCCAAAGACGGTTCTCATCGTGATAAGTCCTCCAGTTAGATCTGTTCGTGCCGATTGTGCCACACAAGCCTCGTGACTAAACAAGGCACTCCAAGTCTTCGGGAAATTCGCGCGGATCGTTGGAGAATCCCCCGCGTGAGGGAGTGGCAGGCTGCCTCGCTCAGCACTGCGAAAGCCGCTAACCGCCCTCTGGCGATGCCGAGTTCACTCGGCTGCAAAGGCGAGCGCGCGTTCGATGAGGGGTCCGACCTCATGCATGTCGAACGGCTTATTGATCACCGTGAAGGCGCCCAGCCGACGCGCCTCATCCAGCAGATCCGGTGTACCGAACGCGGTCATCACGACGACCGGCACCAGGGGCGACACGCGCCGCATAGCGGACAGCACGCGGAGATCGTCGCAATCGGGCAGGCGCACCTCGAGCAGCACGACGTCGATGTTGCCCGGTTGCGACGACAACGCGTGGAGCGCCGATTTACCGTCTTCCGCTTCGGTCACCGCATAGCCCTCGGCACCCAACGTTTCGGCCAGCGACCAGCGGACCAACGATTCGTCATCGACGATCAACACCGTTGCCGCAGTGGATTTCTCCATGCGTTGGGGAAAATCACCCGGCTCGAGATGGGCCACCGGTTGGCTCGGTCGCGTCAATCGTTGTTGGAATTGGGCTGGCATGTGGCAACCGCCATCCATCACTTCAAAACTCGGACCACCTGTCCCATCGCAACCATAATCACCATGGGACGAGCACCGCGGCTGGCGCGATCAGTGCGAGCACGAACAACAAATCGAACATCGTCATGGAGTGGTTCTCTCAATGGCGCACGCGGCACGCACGCATATGTCGGGCTTGCGCACGCATTGGGATCCGGTTTTGAATAGAACGTCGTGGACGAGCGCCGATTGCCGGAATATCGGCACGCGGGGGATCCGTGAGGTCAGAAAGGGCGTGCATATGCGCACAGTGCTCGGAGCGGCGGCGGTCGTCCTCGTGATCGTCACAGCATCGGCCGCGAAGTCGCAAGAACCGGCGACTGGCACCTCTTCCGACGAGGGGCGAAAACTATTCGTCACCTACTGCGCACGCTGCCACGGGCGGTCGGGCCGCGGCGACGGGCCAGCGGCGGATGACTTCCGGCTCCGGCCGGCGGACCTGACGCGGATCGCGAGCTCCAATGCGGGCGTGTTCGTCACGGAGCGGATTCATCGCATCATCGATGGCCGCGATGTGACCGCACACGGCAGCATCGACATGCCGGTCTGGGGGGACGTGTTTAAGCACAAACAGGGCCTTGATGAGGACGCGGTCAAGGCCCGAATCGACGCGATCGTGCGCTATCTGAAGTCGATTCAAGAACGCCAGGGCTGACAAGGAAAAGGGGTGGGATCGTGCAACTGCCACAACTCGCGGTGCTGATTGCTCTAGCAACCGTCGGTCCCACTGTCGTCGGAACCGACATGGCCTCCTCCGCCCAGCGGCCACTGACGCCTCCGCTCGTCATCTCGTCGCTGTCCGGACGCGATCTGTTCCGGTTCTACTGCGCGAGCTGTCACGGCCTGACCGGAAAAGGCGATGGCCCGGTGGCATCGTCACTGACACGGCCGCCGCCGGATCTGACGACCATCGCCGAGCGCAACGGTGGCACTTTTCCCAGTGAGTGGCTCGAACGGTTCGTCGCCGGTGACGATCGGCCAGCGGCCGCGCACGGCTCGCGCGAGATGCCCGTCTGGGGGCCGATCTTTCAAAGCCTCGAGCCGCGCGACCGGCTCACTCCCGTTCGCATCGCGAACGTCGTGGCGTATGTCGAGTCGCTTCAGAAACGATGAAAGGCTAACTTCAGGAATTTTCCGCAACCGCGCGGAATATCCTTGGAGGGCGGCTCCACCCGGATTGCCCTTCGTCATGATCGTCGTCGATTTTCCGCCACTTTTGTTGGTTGATCCGGCGAGGCATCTGTCCGACACGTAGCCCGCTGGCACATATGTTGCCCTGTCAATGCCAGGGAGGGTAGACATGATTGCCCTGAAACGCATTCTCGTCCCCATAGATTTCAGCGAAACGTCGGAGGCCGCGTTGCGGTATGGCGTCGAGCTCGCGCGTCGATTCACCGCGAGGCTCTATCTGTTGCACGTGCCGGAACATCCTGGCGAGGCTGCGGAGGCGGAATACCCGATCGGCCTCTTCGAAATGATGCAGAACGCCGCCCACGATCGGCTCGGGCATCTCCTGAGCGCGGAGGAAACGCGCGAGCTGCGGCCCGAGTGCGCGATGCGGTTGGGCGCGCCTAGCGAAGTAATCGTCCGCCACGCCGTGGAGCACGAGATCGATCTGATCGTCATGGGGACGCACGGCCGCGAGGGAATAGCGCGCGTGCTTCTTGGCAGCGTCGCCGAGAAGGTGGTGCGCAGGGCTTCCTGCCCGGTGCTGACAGTGCATCATCCGGAATATGGGTTCGTCGAGGTCGATGAACCGGTCCGCTCGCTCGAAGCGATCGCCTATTAGCGTGTCTGAGTGACCGGAACACGCTCCTGTTAGGCCGGCTTCGCCGGCGAAAAAGCCAATGATTTGGTTAGAGGCGGTAGCGGAATTTTGCCCGGTGGCGCATGAGCGCTGCGGAAAATTCGGCGCCGCTCGTATCAGGAAGTCGAGCTCACCGCAAGTGGCGCTGTTTTTCGGGGGGCCCGGACTGGCACATGCCGTGCTCTAGGGGGAGAGGAGAAGACCGCACGACAGTCTGCTTGCGAGGTGACCTATGATTTCGCTCGGGCACATTCTGGTGGCGACCGACTTCGGCGTGGCCGCGGACGCGGCGTTGACCTACGGCCGCGCGCTCGCGCACCGCTTCGGCGCCAATCTGGACGTCCTGCACGTGGTCGAGAACCATTTCTTGCGGGCCGAGGTGGCCGATCCTGAGACGATGGCGTCGGTCGCGATGGAGCAGCTCAATCGCCGGCTGACCGACGGTGACCGGCGAGCGCTCCGCGCCCGCTCCGTCGTCGCGGTCTCGGACGCACCCGTCGAGGCCATCGTCGGGCACGCGAGGAACGCCGGCATCGACCTGATTATCATCGGCACCCATGGACGCGAAGGGATGCCGCGGCTGCTCGTGGGCAGCGTCGCGGAATCCGTCGTGAGAACGGCGCCGTGTCCGGTGCTGTCGGTTCGGCATCCGGAGCACGAATTCGCGCGGCCGGGTTCGCGAATGGAGGTTCCTATGATTTCGCTCAAGAACATTCTGGTGGCGACCGATTTCAGCGAGGCCTCGGACGCGGCGTTGACTTACGGCCGAACGCTGGCCAGTACCTTTGGCGCCACGCTGCACGTGCTGCACGTCGTCGACTCCGTGTACTTCAGCGCGCTCGGGGCCGAAGCCTATGCCAGCATGACGCCCGACCTGCAGGAGCGAGTCGACGAAGCCGCGCGAACACGGCTCGACCTGCTTCTTCTTAACAGCGATGGAAGCGGCCCGGCCACCAGGTCAGCGCTCCTGCGCTCGGGCACCCCGGCGCCCGCGATCACTCAGTACGCCAGGGACGAGAGCATTGATCTCATCGTCATGGGGACGCGCGGCAGAGGCGGGGTCGCGCACCTGCTGTTGGGCAGCGTCGCCGAACGCGTCGTCCGCACGGCGCCGTGTCCGGTCCTGTCGGTGCATCATCCGGAGCACGAATTCGTCGTTCCGGACGCGCTTGCGACCGTCGCTCGGACTACCGCGCCGGCCTAGCCGTCTTGAGTTCCAAAACTTGCACCAAATGGGTCAAGTTTTCAGTCAAGACGGCTAGCCCTCGGCTAGCCCCCGCGGAGCGGGGCTGTGATAAAGGTGGAACTAGTGAGGCGGCGCCGGGATCGTCATCTTTCTCGTTGGTCTGAGGCGCGGCCTCGCTAGATGTCGGACGTGACGAGGTTCGCTCCTTCCGGCTCCGGCTCGCCGGCGCCCAGCGACTTCGATCGTCGGACGTTTCTCGATGCGCTGCTCGCCGTCGGCTTCGTGTCGACGGCGGCCGCCATCGTATACCCCGTGTCGCGGTTTCTCGTCCCGCCGCCCAGCGGCGAGGCCGCCACCGCGTCCGCGGTCGCCGGCAAGGCGGCCGCATTGAAGCCCAACTCAGGGTTGTTATTCCCGTTCGGCGGCAAGCCGGCGATCGTCGTCCGGACCGCCGAAGGCGATCTCCGAGCCTTCAGCGCGGTATGTACGCACCTCGATTGCACGGTGCAGTTCAAGGCCGATACGTCGCAGCTCTGGTGCGCGTGTCATAACGGCACGTACGATCTGGGCGGAAATGTCGTATCCGGACCGCCTCCCCGCGGCCTGGAGCAACTCGTGGTCAACGTTCGCGGCGAGCCTGGCGAGGAGGACGTCGTTGTCTCGCGCGGCTGATGCGATCGTCGCCTGGCTGGACGAGCGGATCGATCTCTCGGCGCTGAAGCACTTCGTCGCCGAGAAAGGCGTACCGGTCCACGCCCAGGAGGTGTGGTACTACCTCGGCGGCCTGACACTGTTCCTCTTGGCGGTCCAGCTCTTCACTGGCATCCTGCTCCTGCTCTACTACCGTCCCAGCGCAGCCGAAGCGTACGAAAGCGTGCAGTTTATCGTCACGCAGGTGCAGTTCGGGTGGCTAATCCGTAACATCCACAGTTGGTCGGCGAACCTGCTGATCGCCGCGGCGGTCGCGCATTTCTTCAGCGTCTTTTTCTTGAAGTCGTACCGGAAGCCGCGCGAGCTCACCTGGATCTCCGGCGTCCTGTTGCTCTTTCTGATGTTCGGGTTCGGCTTCAGCGGCTACCTCCTTCCCTGGAACGAGCTGTCGTTCTTCGCGACCAAGGTCGGAACGGGCATCGCCGGCACGGTGCCGCTCGGGGGCAAGTTCCTGCTGCGTCTGCTGCGCGGCGGCGATGATGTGACCGGCGCGACGCTGTCGCGATTCTTCGGGTTGCACGTGGCTGTCTTCCCGGCCCTGACGACGGCGCTGGTGGCGGTGCACTTACTTCTCGTGCAACGTCAGGGCATGAGCGTGCCGCTGCGCGTCGAGCGCGCGCTCAAACCGGGAGGCCGGGTCCGGCAGATGCCGTTCTTTCCGAATTACATCCTCCGCGACGTGCTCGCGTGGTACGTCGCGCTGGCGATCCTCGCGGCGCTCGCCGCGTTCTATCCGTGGGAGCTTGGCACGAAAGCGGACCCGTTCGCGGCCGTGCCGCCGGGCATCCGTCCCGAGTGGTACTTCCTGGCCATGTTCCACACGCTGAAGTTGCTGCCGAGTCACGTCTTTGGGGTCGAAGGCGAGCATATCGGCGTCATCGCATTCGGGATCGCAGCGCTGTTTGTCGTCGCCGTGCCGTTCCTCGATCGCCGATCGAACGCCGGCCGCGAAAGTCCAACGTTCACGGTGCTCGCGATTCTGGGGCTCGTGTATCTGGTGACGTTCACTGTCATCGGGCACTACGCGAGGTAGATGTCAATGTCGGTCGGATCACAAACGACTTGCCACGGACGACACGGAGGTTCAGCCGTTCAGGATTGTTCGTCAGTGTCCTCCGTGACCTCCGTGGTGGAGAGGCTGGCGATCACCGCACTACTGCTGCTGCTGCCAGGACACGTCGTGGCGGCCGACGCGCCGGCCACCGCCAATCGGTGCGCGACGTGTCACGCGACCCTCGCGGACAGCCGGCTCGCGAAACCTGCCACGCTGTTTTCGCAGCAGGACGTCCACCGGGAGAGCGGGTTCCGGTGCGTCGATTGCCATGGTGGCGACGCGGCCGCAACCGGCAAGGTTCGCGCGCACGATTCAGCCCGCGGCTTCAAGGGCGTGCCCGCCGGACAGGCGCAGATCGCGACGTGCGCCCGCTGCCACAGCGACGCCAAGCTCATGCGCCGATTCTCGCCGCGTCAACGCGTCGATCAAGCCGCAGAGTACGTGACAAGCGTGCACGGCAAGCGGCTCGCGTCCGGCGACACGCGCGTGGCGACCTGTGCGAACTGTCACGGTGCGCACGGCATCAGGCTCGTCAAAGACGCGAAATCCCCCGTCTTTCCGACCAATGTCGCGGGGACGTGCGCCACCTGCCATGCAAGCGCGACGCACATGAACGGCTACACGCTGGATAACGGCAAGCCGCTTCCGACCACCCAGCTCGCCGATTACCAACGGAGCGTCCACGCTGCCGCCCTGACCAAGGGCCACGATCTCTCAGCGCCCACGTGCAACGATTGTCACGGCAACCACGGCGCGGCGCCTCCAGGAGTCGGCGCGGTCGTCAACGTGTGCGGGACGTGCCACGCGGTCTTCGCGCAGAAGTTCGACACGAGCGTGCACCGGCAGATCTTCGACAAAAGCTGCGTGGAATGCCACGGGAACCATGCGATCGCCAAACCGTCGGACGACATGCTCGGGACCGGCGCGAACGCCATCTGCGGCACGTGTCACAGCGGACCGGATGACAAGGGGGCGGCTGCGGCCGACGGGATGCGCGCGGCCATCGAGCGGCTCAAAGCAGGCATCGAGGGGTCCGGCAGCCTCGTCGCGCGCGTCAGGAACGCGGGGATGGAGACGAGCGCTCAGGAGATTGCGCTCGGAACCGCGCGGTCTCAGCTCACGCTGGCGCGCACCGAGATGCATGCCTCCGATGCGGCTCGTCTCACACCGATCGTGGACGACGGACTGAAGATTGTCGCCGAGGTCGACAGGGCCGGCGAGCGCGCCGTCAGTGAGCTTCGGTACCGCCGTCGCGGATTGGCGCTGTCGCTCGGCGCGATTCTGCTGGTGGTCGTCGCGCTCGGCCTCAAGATCCGGCAGGTGGATCGGAGGACCTGACCCACCCACGCCTACGTCGCCAAGCGCAAGAAAGACGACCCTGCGCCCGCCAACGCCACGATCAATCGCGAACTGGCGTGGTTGAAACACATGTTCCGGCTGGCCGTGGACGCCGGCAAGCTCATGACGCGCCCCAAATCTCGCTGCTGGCCGAGGACAACGCCCGCCAGGGCTTCTTCGAGCGCGAGCAGTTTCACTCGGTAATGCGCCATCTGCCGGAGGAACTTCGACCCGTCGTCCAGTTCGCTTACATCACGGGCTGGCGGGCCAAGTCCGAGGTCATCACCCTGGAATGGCGTCAGATTGACCTCAAGGCTGGCGAGATCCGATTGGAGCCTGGCACGACCAAGAACAAGGCGGGTCGCACGTTTCCGTTCACCATCGAGCTTCGGACCTTACTGGAGGCACAACACGCGGAGCACGAACGCCTGAATAAGCAGGGCGTCGTCGTGCCGTGGGTGTTCTATCGAATGGTCGCCGAAGGTCGTCGAGGTAAAAAGAAGCCGCAGCCGATCACGTCGTTCATCAAGGCGTTCAAGACGGCCTGTCGCAAGGCGGGCTGTCCTGGTCGCCTGCCTCACGACATGCGCCGGTCAGCGGTGCGGAACCTCGTGCGCGCGGGCGTCCCGCAGAGCGTGGCGATGAAACTGACCGGGCACAAGACCGACAGCGTGTTCGGCGCTACGACATCGTGTCGCCTGATGACCTGCGAGTCGCCGTCGAACGGCTGGACGCCCGGCAGGCGTAGGCCTCATGGTTGCGGGTAGTGGCTCTGCTGAGCCTTTGACCATTTCCCAGTCGTCGCATACTCATTCACGCGACAGGTAATCGATCACGCTCTGGAGGTGGCCAAAACTCTACTGACCTTGCCTTTCCGGTCGTCCTGATGTCCCAGTCTTGGCCGGCCAATAGCTGCTGATGCTTCAGTTGGGCGCACTGGAGCGCGATTGCGGTGTCGTTCGCCCGCTTCTGCGCCTCCAGTTCGAGCTCTTTGATCCTCCTGTTGTATCGACCGGCTGCAGTCTAGCGCCTATTCACCTTCGTGTTCACATCGCGCCTGTTAACATTCCTGTTAACATCCCGACGCTCGACGCTTTCGAGCGTCGGTAACGTGTTGAACAGATTGGAGGCGCCGCCCGGATTTGAACCGGGGGTGGAGGTTTTGCAGACCTCTGCCTTACCACTTGGCGACGGCGCCGATCGGACCTGAAAAAAGAACGGGACGGCCTGAAGACCGTCCCC
>JAHFUI010000038.1 GCA_023265175.1 Acidobacteriota bacterium | reverse complement strand
TGTCACCCCTACCCTCTGCGGCGCCTGGGCGTCATCACCTGAGGCAAGAGCCGGATGCGGTAATGCCGCTCGTCGGGATCTGTGGAGGGGGTGATCAGCGATGGTCATTCCTACTCCGACTTCGGACCGGGGTGTTGCGCCGGCTAACAGCCCGTGGTGAAAGTTGCGGCGAGCACCGAGGGCGGCGATGCGCCCCGTGGGCAAGGCGCGACGACCGAGAATATCGGGCCATATTTGAGGGAGGAGCAACGCCGCTCACGGGGATGCAACGCCGGTCGAATGCCGCCGCAACTTTCACCACGGGCTGCTAAGCGCGGCTATTCTAGATTCGTGCCGAGCGAAAATCAAGCGGAAAAACGTGAATATAAGACAGTAATGTCTATTTCATCAGTCAGTTACAGGTTGTGACACTTTCGCCTTCCCACGGCTGGGATCGCACTTTCTGCCAAGGGACGTCGCCGAACTGATGGTACAAAAGCACATGCCCAGTCCTGTCGGCCACGCGTTGGCCGGTGTGGCCGCCGCCTGGACGGCCGACCTGATGCCGGGCCGGCGCGTCTGGCGCACAGCCGATCCGAGGGCGTCGTTCGTCCGTCGCGCGGGCGGGACGCTGACCCTGGCGTGCGCGGCGCTCGGCGCGTTGCCCGATCTCGATCTGGCACTTTCGCGCCACCGCGCGGTCACGCACAGCATCGGCGCCGTCATCCTCGTCTCGATTATCGCAAGCGTTGTGACAGGGTGGGTCAATCGGAAAGTGCAAAGTTCAAAGTTCAAAGTTCAAGGTTCGGTCGTCCGCATCACGCTGATGTGCGCGGCCGCTTACGGCTCGCATCTGCTGCTGGACTGGCTGGCGGTCGATATGACGAAGCCGTACGGGTTGCGGATGCTCTGGCCCTTTAGCGATCGTTGGTACATCTCCGGCCTTGATTGGTTTCCGCCGACCGAGCGGCGCGAGTTCTTCTCGCTGGCGGCCTTTCGCATCAATCTTTTTGCAATGGTCTACGAGACGGCGGTGCTGCTGCCCGTGCTCGGAGTACTGTGGCTAGTACGTGTAAAAGCCCTGACCGGATTTTTGGCCGAGGCGGCCGGCCGCGACCATCCGTCGCAGTAAGGGACAGGGTCGGTACTTCGGATCTCCAAGGCCGTCGTGCAGGACGGTGAGAATCGCCAGGCAGACGTCCAAGCCGATGAAATCGGCGAGCGTCAACGGTCCCATCGGATGATTCATGCCGAGCTTCATCACCGTATCAATCGCTTCGGGTGTTCCCACGCCCTCCATCACAGCGTAGATCGCCTCGTTGATCATCGGCATCAAAATACGGTTGGCGATGAAGCCCGGATAATCCGCCGCTTCCACGGCAGTCTTGCCCAGCCGCGCGCAGATCTCGAATGCGATGCGCATCGACTCCGGCGAGGTATCCTGACCGCGAATCAGCTCGACGAGCGGCATGAGCGGAACCGGATTCATGAAGTGCATGCCGAGCACGCGGTCCGGGCGTTTGGTGGCGGCGCCGAGCGTCGTGATGGAAATCGACGAGGTGTTGGAGGCGAGGGTCGCTTCCGCCTTGGCGATCGCATCGAGGCTCGCGAACAGCGCGCGTTTGGCGTCGGCGTCTTCGGCAATCGCTTCGACGATGTAGTCGGCGCCTGTCAGCAGATCGAGCGAGGTCGTCATCCAGATCCGGCCGAGGATGCCGTCGCGGTCAGCCGGCGCCAGCGTGCCTTTCTCGACGAACTTTCCGAGGCTCCTGGCGATCGCCGCGTGCGCCCGATCGAGCATCGGCTGCGCGACGTCGACGAGTTGCACGGCAAACCCGGCGTGCGCGAACACCTGGGCGATGCCGTGGCCCATCGTGCCCGCGCCAATCACGCCGACTGTCTTGATCTCCATCGATCAACCTTGGCCAACATTGGCCACGAAAACACGAAAACACAAAGAAGAGTTCTTCCTTTTCGTGCTTTCGTGTTTTCGTGGTTGCATTTAAATCCGTTCAACCGCGAGCGCCACGCCGTTGCCGCCGCCGAGGCATAACGTCGCGATGCCGCGTTTCAGACCTCGCCGCGCGAGGGCGTAGAGGAGCGTCGTCAGAATTCGCGCACCGCTCGAGCCGATGGCATGCCCAAGCGCGACCGCGCCGCCGTGGACGTTGACCTTCTCTGGATCGATGCCGAGCTCCTCGATGACCGCCACGGCCTGGACGGCGAACGCCTCGTTCAACTCGAAGAGATCCACGTCCTTCAGGTCCCATCCGACCTTTTGCACGACGCGCTGGACGGCTTCAACAGGAGTCATCAAGACGAGTTTTGGTGGAAGACCACTGGTCGCCTGACCGACAATGCGCGCGAGCGGCGCGATCCCCAGTCCTTTGGCCCGATCGGCCGCCATCACGACCAGCGCTGCGGCGCCGTCGTTCACCGGCGGTGCATTCCCGGCGGTGACGGAGCCGTCCGTCTTGAATGCCGGCTTCAGTTGCGAAAGTGCCTCGATGCTCGTATCGAACCGAATCGACTCATCCCGGTCGAAGGCATACGGCGCGCCTTTCTTCTGGGGGATGAAGATCGGCAGAATCTCCTCCTTGAAGTGGCCGGCTTTTGTCGCGGCAGTCGCTTTCTGGTGACTCCCTACCGCATAAGCATCCTGCAAGGCACGCTGAACTTTGTACGACTCGGCGACCGTTTCGGCCGCGTTCCCCATGTGGCACTGCTCGAAGGTGCACCACAACCCGTCGTTGATCATCGAATCGATGATCTCGCTATGTCCCAGCCGAAGGCCCTCGCGCACGCGCGGCAGCAGGTATGGACAGTTGCTCATCGACTCCATGCCGCCCGCGACGACGATGTCGACGTCGCCGGTGGCGACGGCTTGGGCGGCGAGCATCACGGCTTTCAGACCCGAGCCGCACACTTTATTGATCGTAAGCGCGGCGACATGATCCGGAAGTCCGCCTCGGAGCGCCGCCTGGCGCCCGGGATTCTGTCCCGTTCCCGCGCTGACGACGTTGCCCATGATGCATTCGTCGACGACGCCGGGATCGACGCCCGCACGACGCACCGCTTCGGCCACGACGAGAGCGCCGAGCTGCGGCGCCGTGAAGTCCTTCAGCGCGCCGAGAAACTTTCCGGTGGGCGTGCGGACCGCGCTGGCGATGACGGCTTCTCGCATGGAACCACCCTGATCACAACCACAAAGAACACCAAGGGCACAAAGCTTTGTGATCTTCGCCCCGTTGCGCGGGGGCTAGCCGTCTTGACCGAAAAACTTGAGTCATTTGGTGAAAGTTTTTGGACTCAAGACGGCTAGTCGAGTGACCGCTTCCTGGCCGAGCAGCGTGTGCAAGCGGGCCAGGATCAGGCCGGACGAGCGCGTGATTTCGCGGGCCCAGCGCTGGTCCGTCGCCGTGACGAACAGCACGCGGCCTTCGAGTCGCGCTGATGTCACGCGTTCGAACTTCGTGCCGACGGCCGTCCGCCAGGCGAAGTCGACCTTGCCGTCCGACAGCGGCATGCCGCGCAACAGATCGGCGAGTGCACCGGGCAGGGCATGGTGAAGAGGGCGCATCTCGAGAAATTAGGAATTAGGAATTCAGAATTAGGAATTTTCGCAATTCCTGATTCAGAATTCTACCATGCGGCTTGTTCTCGCTTCCGCGTCGCCGCGACGCGCGGATCTCTTGCGTGCCGCCGGCGCCACGTTCGATACGCTCTCCGTCGATGTCGACGAAACGATCAGGGTCGCGGAATCGCCAGACGCGTACGTCCGTCGCCTCGCGATGGAGAAGTCCGCGCGCGCGATGGAGATGCTGGACGGTTCCTTCGTCGTCATCGGGGCGGATACAGCCGTCGTCATCGACGATGAGATTCTCGGCAAGCCGCAGGATGATGCCGATGCCGAACGGATGCTGCGGCGTTTGTCGGGGCGCCGTCATGACGTGATGACCGGCATCAGCCTGCGGCGGGGCGAAGTCGAGATCGGCCGCGTTGAGACCACGGCGGTGTACTGCTCGGTTCTGAGCCAGGCCGCTGTGTCCCGGTACGTTGCGAGCGGTGAGGGGCGCGACAAAGCCGGCGCGTACGCCATTCAGGGACTGGCGTCGCGGTTCATCCCGCGGATCGAGGGCTCATATTCGAACGTCGTCGGGCTGCCGATCGCGTGCGTTTTCGAGCTTTTGGAGCGATTACAGTCCGGTTGAACGAACGCTCGACGCCGGGCGCCACAAGGCGCCACGTACTTGCGGGCCCGGGGCCGGACGTTGTGCTATCCTGTTTCGAGCCCTTTCCCGGAAGTCCTTATGGCACATCGATATATCAAGATTAGCGCCACGGGCGCCGTGCTCGTTCTCGCATTTACCGGACTGCTGTGGTCCACGCTGCGCGAAGGAACCGAGTACTTCAAGAACATCGATGAAGTACTGCCCCAGCGGCAGGCGTGGGAAGGGAAGGCGTTACAACTCAAAGGGTACGTCGTGCCGGGGTCGATCTACCGCAAGCGCGACTCTCTCGAGTACCGGTTCAAGGTGCAGAACAACCCCCCGCGCGCGACCGAACCTGGCGGTATCGTCGAGGCGTCTTACACCGGCATCGTGCCCGACACGTTCAAGGACGAGGCGGAAGTCGTCTTGCAGGGTCAGCTCGCCCCGGACGGTTTTCACGTCAGACAGAACGGCGTCGTCGCGAAGTGTCCGTCGAAGTACGAAGCGGCCGGCAAATCGGCGGCAGGCTCCTAGTTTCCACAAGACTTCATGGCTTCACTGGGCACGTTTCTGCTGCTTGCCACGTTCGTCGCCTGCGCCTGGGCCGCGGTCATCTCGGTTGCCGGCGCACGGCGCGGTTCCCGGCGGCTGATCGAGAGCGGCGTCGGCGCCTTCTATCTGGTGGCCGCCCTGATGACGGTCGCCTCCGCGGTCATGATCAACGCCTTCCTCAGCGAGGACTATTCGATCAAGTACGTCCAGCACTACTCGGACAGCGTCCAGCCGCTGTTCTACAAGATCACGTCGTACTGGGGCGGACTGGACGGCTCGATCATGTTCTGGGTCTTCCTGCTGTCGATCTTCGGATCGATCGCCGTCTACGTGAACCGCGAGCGGCACCGCGAGCTGATCCCGTACGTCGTCGCGGTAATCTCCACGGTGCAGATGTTCTTTCTGTACCTGATGGTCGTGCACAACAACCCGTTCACGACGTTCGTCACCGCCGCGCCGGCCGATGGCCGCGGGCTCAATCCGCTGCTTCAGAACTTCTACATGGCGATTCATCCGCCGTCGCTCTATACGGGCTTCGTCGGCATGACCATTCCGTTTGCGTTCGGGATGGCCGCGCTCATCACGGGTCATCTGGACGACTCGTGGCTGCGCGCCGTCCGCCGCTGGACGATGTTCAGCTGGCTGTTCCTGTCGTTCGGGCTGACGCTCGGGATGATCTGGGCGTACGAAGAACTGGGATGGGGCGGCTACTGGGGCTGGGATCCGGTCGAGAACGCGGGCTTGCTCCCCTGGTTCACGGCGACCGCGTTCCTGCACTCGGTCATCGTGCAGGAGCGGCGCAGCATGCTGCGCATCTGGAACGTGACCCTGGTGATCGTCACCTTCTTCCTCACGATCTTCGGCACCTTCATGACGCGTTCGGGGGTCGTGCAGTCGGTGCACGCGTTCGGCGAGGACGCGACGCTGGCCTGGCTGTTCACCGGGTTCATGGTGGTGATTCTCGTCTTCAGCTTCGGGTTCGTGATCTACCGGCTGCCGCTGTTGCGCTCGCGCAACGAGCTCGACTCATGGGTGTCGCGCGAGGCCGCGTTCCTCGTCAACAACTGGATTCTGCTGTTCTCGGCGTTGTTCGTCCTCTTTGCGACGATGTTTCCCACGTTGAGCCACGCCATCAGAGGCGAGCGACTCACGGTCGGCCCTCCATTCTTTAACCGCTGGATGCTGCCGATCGGTCTGTTCATGTTGTTCCTGACCGGCTTCGGCCCGCTGCTCGCGTGGCGCAAGGCGACCTTGATCAACCTGCGCGATCAGTTCCTGTGGCCGACGCTCGCGGCGGCGGTCACGACCGTGTCGCTGGCGGTGCTCGGTGTTCGTGTGTGGTCGTCAGGCCTGTGCTTCGCGCTCTCCGCTTTCGTGACAGGAACCATCGTCCAGGAATTCTGGCGCGGCGCCAACATTCGCCGCGGCTCCACGGGAACCGATTTCCTGACGGCGCTCATCGGCCTCGTGGGCCGCAACAAGCGGCGATACGGCGGGTACATCGTCCACCTGGGCATCATGCTGATGTTTCTCGGCTTCGCCGGAAACGGCTTCAAGCGCGAGCAGTTGCTGCAACTGAAGCTGGGCGAGCAGGCGAGCGTCGGTCACTACACGCTGCGCAACGACGGCGTGAAGGTCAGCGACGACGGGCAGAAGCAGATGGTCACCGGATACATCACCGTGTTCCGGGACGGTAAGCAGCTCGACACGGTGTACCCCGCGAAGTGGTTCTACCGGAAGCATGAAGAGGAACCGACGACCGAAGTGGCGATCCGACGTACGTTCGCCGAGGATCTCTATATCGTGCTGGCATTTCAGACAAGCGATCTCAAGACGCAGACGGCCAGCCTGCAGATCAACATCAATCCGCTGGTGGACTGGATCTGGTTTGGCTTCGGCATCATGGCGCTCGGCACGGGCATCGCGCTGTTGCCGGAGCGCGCCTACACGTTTGCGCTCGCCAAGCTGCCGGAAGCCGCCGGCAACCCTGCCGCGACGACCGTCGCACTGCTGCTCGCGCTGCTGCTGACGGGTACATCGCTGTCTGCGCAGCACGTCGAGACCGGGCAGGAAGTGATGCTGAAGCCTCGGAACGCGCTCGAGCAGCAGATGCGGCAAGAGATGGCGTGCATCTGCGGGACGTGCGGACACGAGCCGCTGTCGAAGTGTACCTGCTCGACCGCCGACCAGATGCGCGCCGAGCTGCGAACACAAATCGATCTCGGCAAGACGCACGAGGAGATGATTTCGCACTTCATCACGCTGTACGGCGGCCAGCAGTTCCTCGGCGCGCCCGTCGACAAAGGGTTCAACCGCCTGGCGTGGCTGTTCCCGTATCTGATTGGCGCGGCCGGCCTCTTGCTCGTGGGCGTGACCGCGAAACGGTGGTCGCGAAAAGACAGTGACGCCGGGGCCCAGCCCGCGCCAGCCCCGGCGGACCCTGATCTCGAGGAACGACTCGACGATGAGCTCAGAAACCTCGACTGAGGCGCCTTCGGCGGGGGCCAACGCCGGCCGCCTTCTCGCGGACCAACGAGCCGATAACGGTCTCGAGCCGTGGCAGTTCTTCGTGCTCGCCGCGCTCGGCTGCTCGACTGCCGCCCTCTTTGCGAGGCGCGGACAGGGGAGCAGTGCCGTCGTCTTGTTGACGATTCTCATGGGAGCCACCGCGCTCGTCGGTCTCGCCGTGTTGCGCATGCTGCGCCCGCTGGTCGGCGCGGAAGAGGATCGGACGTCGATGATCGGCCAGCGGACCAGGGCCGCGCTCGAGCGCGAGAAGATGCTGGCGCTCCGATCGATCAAGGAACTGGAGTTCGATCGCGCGATGGGCAAGTTGTCCGATGCCGACTGGCGCGACATGTCGGGACGGCTGCGGGCGCGCGCGTCGCGCTTGATGCGTCAGCTCGATGCCGGGAGCGGATACCGCGGGCAGATCGAGCGCGATCTGGCGAAGCGGCTGGGAGAGGCGGCGCCGGCTCCCAAGAGCTCGGCCGCTTGCCCGTCATGCGCGACCGTCAATGATCCGGATGCGCGATTTTGCAAGGGCTGCGGCAGCAAGCTCTGACCGGCGCTGAATCACCACAAAGGACACGAAGGACACCAAGGTTCATGCGTTTCGGAACGTGGCGTGAAAGGCTGACTGGTATTGCGCTTTGTGTCCTTGGTGTCCTTTGTGGTGGCTCAGCGCTGTTACGAGCGCAGATGCCCGACCCTAAGCAGATGTCCGGCATCCCGCGTCCTGTCACGGACCTCCCGAACGGCACCGTCTCGGTCCGACTCATTCGCGGCGAGCTCGCGAACAATATTCAGAATTTTTCGGTGGAGCTGCACGTCGGATTCCAGGTGCGGATTGCGAAGACCGACGAGGCGGGTCGCGCCGAGTTCAGCAGTCTTCCCTCTGGCGCGAAATTGAAAGCCGTGGCGGTCGTCGACGGCGAGCGTCTCGAGTCGGAAGAGTTTCCCGCGCCCACGCAGGGCGGCATTCGCTTGCTGCTCGTCGCGACCGACAAATCCAAGGGCCCGGCCACCGAACCGGGCGCGGCTCCGATCGCCGGGCAAGTCGTCATCGGTGGGCAGTCACGCATCATCGTGCAGCCGGGAGATGAGACGATCGAGGTCTATTACCTGCTCGACATCGTCAATAACGCGCGCGTGCCTGTGAGCCCGCCGACCCTGTTCACGTTCGAGATGCCGAGCGGAGCGACTGGGACGGCCATTCTCGAGGGGTCGTCTCCAAGCGCCAGCGTCAAAGACAGACGCGTCACGGTGATGGGCCCGTTTGCGCCGGGGCGAACGCTGGTCCAGGTCGGTGCGGCGCTCCCGGCGGGAGGCGCCTCGGTGCAGATCACGCAGCGATTCCCGGCCACGCTCGAGCATCTGGCCGTCGTCGTCGTGAAGACGCTGGGCGAGACGACGCTCGCATCGCCTCAGATCGCGACGCAGCAGGAGGAGACGACGGCCTCGGGCGAGAGGTTCATCGCCGCGACGGGCGGATCCGTCGCCGCCGGACAGCTGGTCCATGTCACGCTCGACAACCTGCCGCATCACAGTCCGCTGCCACGATGGATCGCGCTCTCGCTGGTCAGCGTGATCGTTGTGGTCGGCGTGTGGATGTGCCGGCGGCCGGACGATGCCGGCGCGCGCGCGACCGAACGCAAGCGGCTCCTTTCACGGCGCGACAAACTGTTCAACGACCTCGTGAAGCTGGAGCACGATCAGCGGAGCGGCAAGGTCGCCAGTCCCCGGTTCGCGTCCAGGCGCGAGGAGATCGTCGCTGCCCTCGAACACATCTACGGCGCGCTCGACAGCGACGACCACGGTCCCGAGCCCGCCGACCGCGCAGCGTAAATGCAACCACGAAAACACGAAGACACGAAACGGAACAAGGTGTTCTTCGTGATTTCGTGCCTTCGTGGCCCGGGTTTATCGGCGAGGCTGGCATGATGGTCGATTTCGACCAGGTCGCGCTGGTCGATGTCACCCGACATTTCGGCCGACGCCGGGCCGTTTCCCATGTCAGTTTTTCGGCATGCCGCGGTGAAATCGTCGGTCTGCTCGGGCCAAACGGCGCCGGCAAATCGACCCTGATCGGCATCGCGGCCACGCTCGTGTCGCCCAGTGCCGGCGAGGTGCGTTTCGGCGGTCGCGGCGCCCGCAGTCATGGGCCGGCGCTTCGCGGCCGGATCGGCCTGCTCGCCCACGAGCTCCATCTCTATCCCGAGTTGTCGGCGCGACAGAACCTCTCGTTCTTCGCCCGGCTGTACGATCTCGATGTCGGCGAGCACGTCGATGCCGCGCTTCGGTCCGCCGACTTGATCGACCGGGCGGACGATGACGTGTCGGGGTATTCGCGCGGCATGCGGCAGCGGCTCGCGCTCGAGCGCACGCTGCTGCACGGCCCGCGACTCGTGCTGCTGGACGAGCCGTTCACAGGACTCGACGACCGCGCCGTCGGAATCGTGACAGAGCGCCTCAAACGCATCGCGTCCGACGGTGCAATCGTGCTGCTGGCGACGCACGACCTCGATCTCGCGGATGGCCTGGTCACGCGTGTGTTGCTGCTCCGCGCGGGTCGACTGATCGCCGACGAAACCGCCGGCGCGGGTCTCCGCGGCCGCTATCGAGCACTCATCGGGGGCGGCTGATGTTCCTGAAAGTCGCCCTGCTGATCTTGCGGAAGGACGTCGCCATCGAGGCGAAGAGCCGGGAGATTCTGTATACGACGCTGTTCTTCGCGGTGTCGTGCATCCTCGTTTTCTCGTTCGCCTTCGTCAAAGAGGGCAGGGCGGTCGAGGATGCCGCGGCCGGCATCTTGTGGATCGCGATCGCCTTTGCAGGGACGCTGGCGCTCGGCCGGACGTTCGAGCGCGAGCGGTTCGGCGAAACGCTCAAGGCGCTGCTGCTCGCGCCAGCGGCGCGGCCGGCTATCTACCTGGGAAAGCTCCTGGGCGTCGTGCTGCTGCTTTGCCTCGCTGAGCTGCTGCTGGTTCCGCTCGTCGCGCTGCTGTTTTCGGCGGCGCTGTTCGTCCGGCCGGCGCTGCTGGCCGGCTTGCTGCTGGCCGGTACGGTCGGATTCTGCGCGGTGGGCACGCTCTTCGCCGCGATGCTCGTGCGGGCGCGCACACGCGACGTGCTGTTGCCGATCCTGTTGTATCCGATCACGGTTCCGGTGATGATTGCCGGCGTACGCGGCACCGCGGCGCTGCTCGCGTCGCCACCGGACGAGCAGGTTGCGACCATGTGGCTCGGGCTGCTCGTGAGCTTCGACGTCGTCTTCGTGACGCTCGCGTTGTGGACGTTCGAACCTCTTATGACCGAGTGAACACAAAGGACACCAAGGACACCAAGGACACCAAGGTGAAGACCATAACGTATCTTTCCTTTGTGTCCATGGTGTCCTTCGTGGTGACTCAGCGATGATGAGAAAAATCTTCACCCCGCTCGCGATCCTCACCGCCCTGATGTTCGCCTACGCGCCGGTGATGATCGCAAACGCGCTGTTCGAGTCGACCATGGGCCTCGTGCAGAAGATCTTCTACTTCCACGTGCCGGCGTGGTTCGCGATGTTCACGGCGGTGTTCGTCTGCGGGGCCGCGAGCGCCGTGTATCTGTTCAAGGGACGTCCGGAAGCGGATCGCATCGCGGTATCGGCGGCCGAGCTCGCGGTGCTGTTTGGCGTGATCGGCCTCGTGACGGGGCCGCTTTGGGGCAGGAAGGCGTGGGGCGTCTGGTGGCAGTGGGAGGCGCGGCTCACGATGGCGTTCCTGCTCGAGCTCACCTTCGTGGGTTATCTGCTCGTGCGGAAGTACGGAGGGCCGGGTGCCGAGAAGCTCGCCGCCGCCATGGCGATCTTCGGCATGGCGAACGTGCCGTTCGTGTACGTGTCGGTGAACATCTGGCGCACGCTGCATCCGCAGACGACCGTCGTGCCGACACTTGGTCCGGGCATGCGCGGGGCCTTTTGGTTCTGCGTCCTCGCCTTCATGCTGCTGTTCGCGCTGCTGCTGACGCTGCGCGTCCATCTCCAGGAGCAGCGGGCGACGCTCGACGAGTTGTATCTGGCCGAAGAGGATGGCGCGGTCTGAAGAGGACGCACGGTCTCAAGACCGTGCCCTGCACACTATGGTGAAACGTCTGCTGATCTTCGTCTTCTCGATCGCTCTCGTCGCGCGCGCATTCGGCTTCCAGCCACCGGCGGGACAAGGCGGATTCGAGCCCGTGACTGGGCTGCCGCCGAGCGAGCAGATATCGGCGGCGCCGCTGTTGATTGCCGCATACGCGTTCGTGTGGGTTGCCGTGCTGTTCTACCTGTGGACGATCTGGCGGCGGCTGAACAAGGTCGAGCAAGAGATGCAGGCGCTGGAGCGGCGGAGCCACACGCGGTGACCGCCGGCCACTTCCTTTTCATCCCGGGGGTCCTGCTGCTCGGCGTCGTGCTCGGGTGGATTTTAGGATCTCGAGCCGCGCGGGACGCTTACGCCGCCGAGCTTCGCCGCCGAGAAGAGCGGGCGGCGAAGAACGCGGCGCGCTGAATTCTTACCGCCCGAGCGCCAAGCGTTGCACGAGCACCTCTGGCAGTCCCGCCTTGATGACCTTGGCTTGCGCCTCGCCGACGGCATACTTCACGCGAAACATGTCCACACACCGGGCGTCCTCGTCGACGATCGCGTACGCGGCGCGCGGATCGCCGTCGCGCGGCTGACCCACGGAGCCGGGGTTGACCAGATGCTTCGAGCCGTCGATGAGTTGGACGCGTGATTGATCGGACGGTGCAAAGCTGCCGAGCCCCTCGCTCGAGAGCTCGAACGCGACGGGGCAATGCGTGTGGCCGAACAGGCAGAGCGGCCGAGACGACGCTTTGAGCGCGCGTGCGGCATCGAGCTCGTCGAAGACGTAGGCGTCCTCATCGAACGGCGACCCGTGACAGATTTCCACGAGCTCGCTCACCTGATGCGGACCCTGCGGGAGGTCTGCGAGCCAGGCCCGATGCTCGGCCGTCAGCACGTCGAACGTCCAGCGCACCGCGTTTCTGGCCACCGAGTTGAATCCGTCCGCCTCCTCCATGCCGCACGCAACCTTGTCGTGGTTTCCACGGACGATGGCCAGCGGATCGATGCCGCGAATGCGCGCGACGACCGCGTTGGGATCGGCGCCATAACCGACCAGATCGCCGAGGACGAGCGTACGGTCGTACCCGCGAGCGGCGGCGTCGGCCAGGCAGGCCTCGAGCGCCTCGAGGTTCGCGTGAATGTCGGTCAGAACGAGATAACGCATGGGAAATGCATAATGCTAAATGCAAAATGCCAGACGCAAGATGCGAAATTTGCATTCAGCATTCTGCGTTTTGCATTTCACGCTCATGATTCCAGCCAGTCCACGACCTCTTCGACCAGCGCGTCGACAGTTGCACGGCTGGCATCCAGTCGCCGGTGTGCCAGCTGATAGGCGGCGCGTCGCTGGTGATACAAATGCTCGAATTCGGTGCGATCGGCAGCCAGCGGCCGGCGTCCGTCGGCCGGAAGACGAGCGATCACGCGAGCGAGCGGCGCGTCGAGCCAGATGGAGACGCCGTCGGCATTGATCGCCGCGCGATTGGATGGGTCGACGAACGTTCCGCCGCCGGTCGCGACGACGACGTGCCTCGGGTGAAGCTGATCGACGAGCACGGCGCGTTCGATGGCTCGAAAGTACGGTTCCCCATGTCGCGCGAAGATATCGGCGACGCTCAGATGTTCTCGCTTCTCGATGAGCTCGTCGATGTCGACGGCTGACCAGTCCAGCCTCCTGGCAAGCGCGCGGGCGAGCGTCGTCTTGCCCGCCGCCATGAAGCCGACCAGATAAATCTTGTCGGCCTTCACGCCACGAGCCGGCCCAGCGTCTCGAAGAAGCCGGGATATGAGATGGCGACCGCCTCGGAGCCATCGATGGTCGACTGTCCGCGCGCGCCGAGCGCGGCGATGGCCAGGGCCATGGCAATCCGGTGGTCGCCGTGCGCGTGGGCGACACCGCCTGGCGGCGAGCCGGTCCCGTGGATGGTGAAGCCGTCCGGCTGTTCGTCGGCGGCGATGCCGAGGTTTCGAAAGCCGGCAACCAGCGTCGCAATGCGGTCGCTCTCCTTGACGCGCAATTCCGCCGCGCCGTGGACCGTCACCTCGCCGCCGTGGGCGGCCAGCGCCGCGATCGCCGGGAGCTCATCGATGAGACCGGGAACCTCCTCCGGCGAGATGGCGACGGTGCCGGCCTGGTGGCCTTCGACGGAAATGGTCCCGCGCGGCTCTCCGGCATCAGTGCCGGAGACGTCCACGGTGACAGTGGCTCCGAAGCGGCGCAGCACCGCGACGATTCCGGTTCGCGTCGGATTGAGGCCGACATCCTCGATGTCGACGCGCGATCCGGGCAGCGCCGCCGCCGCGACCATCCAGAACACGGCCGAGGAAAAGTCGCCCGGGATCGACAGCGCGCGGCTGGTCAAGTGTTGACCGCCGCGGAGCGCGACGGTCGAGCCCTCACGCGTCAAGTCAGCGCCGAATGCCACGAGCGCGTGCTCCGTGTGATCCCGGGTCTCGGCCGGCTCGGTCACCGAGGTGGTGCCGTCGGCGTACAGGCCAGCCAGCAGCACGGCGGATTTCACCTGCGCGCTGGGGGACGCCGGCCGATGATCGATCGCATGGAGCGGTCCGCCGTGGATGATGAGCGGAGCATGGCCCTCCGCCGATTCGATGCGCGCGCCCATTCGTTCGAGCGGTTCCATGACCCTGCGCATTGGGCGGCTCGACAGGGAGCGATCGCCAACCAGCGTGCTGGTGAACGCCTGGCCCGCCAACACGCCCGCCAGCATTCTCATGGTCGTTCCGGAGTTGCCGGCGTCGAGCGGGTGTTCCGGTGAACGAAGACCGCGGAGACCTCGTCCCACTACAATAACGGCGCCATCGGCGTCGCTCGTGACACCGACGCCGAGATTTCTCAGGCACGTGAGCGTCGACCGGCAGTCGGCGCCCGATGCGTACCCAGACAAACGGGATGGTCCCTCCGCGAGCGCCGCGAGCAGCGCGTAACGGTGCGAAATGGATTTGTCGCCAGGGACACGCAGTCGGCCCTGAATTCGTCGGGCTGGGTCGATCGTCGCGGTGGACACGTGGAGATCTTACGATAGCCGACAGTCGACAGTCGACAGTCGACGGCCGCGACGCCGCAGTGACTGATGACTGACGAGTGACGACTGATGACTGACCGGCCGCCCTTGACAGGACCGACCAGATGGTATCCACTCGCGCCCGCGGTCGAATCGAACTTAGAGTGCAGCGCATGAAGGTGAACGGACAACAGGTCGTTCGGCTTGAATTCACGAGCGCCGTCGAGATGGTGGACTTCGTCGAGGTGGTGAGCGATCATGTCGGGCGGACGTTGGGTCTCGACGATGACGCGATCCATTGGGTGGGCGTGGCGATCCGCGAATCGGTGATTAATGCCATCCGTCACGGCAACCGGAACGACGTGTCCAAGCACGTCTTCGTCGAGTTTCGCGTTGCGCCGGCCGACGAGGTGTCGGGCCTGACGATTTGCGTTCGCGATCAGGGTGAAGGATTCGACCCGGAAACGCTCGCGAGCCCTCTCGAACCGGACAACCTGCTCAAGCCGAGCGGCCGCGGGATCTTCCTGGTCCGCAACTTCATGGACGAGGTCCGTTGGCGCCGAGCGCCCGAAGGCGGTATGGAAATCCGGATGGTCAAGTGGCTGAGCACGCCAGAAGCTCCCAACGACTCCACCAAGACCTGAGTGCCTGCCGATCCCCTGTTTCTGTCGACAGCTGTTGAAGCGGTCGTTCGCGCCGGCGAGATTCAGATGGCGCATTTCGGCCGCGACATTCGCGTCGACAAGAAGGGAACCATCGATCTCGTGACCGAGGTCGATTTGGCCGTCGAGCGAATGTTCCGAGGTCTCATCGCCGAACGCTTCGCCGACCATCAGGTGCTGGCGGAAGAGCTGGGTGGTGGCGCATCGGTGTCCCCCGGACCCCCCGGACCGTGCTGGATCTTCGATCCACTCGATGGCACGACGAACTACACCCACGGACTGCCCATCTTCTGCGCATCGCTCGCGCTCGAAATCGACGGCGTCGCCGAAGTGGCGGCGATCTTCGATCCGAGCCGTCGGGAGCTCTTCACGGCCGAGCGGGGCGGCGGCGCCTTTCTGAACGGACGGCCGCTGCGGGTGTCTTCGACCAGTGTGCTCGTTGACGCGATGCTGGTCACCGGCTTCCCATACGACATCCACACCCGCGTCGACGAGCTGCTCGGCTTGTTTGGCGATTTCCTCGGTGTGGCCCGTGCCGTGCGCCGGCTCGGTTCCGCCGCGATCGACCTCTGCTACGTCGCGGCGGGACGCATGGACGGCTTTTGGGAGCTCAGTCTCAAGCCGTGGGACACATCGGCCGGAGCATTGATCGTCTCCGAAGCGGGCGGCCGCGTGACGATGATGGACGGCGCCCCGTTCAGCCCACATCTCGGCGACATCGTGGCGACCAACGGCAGGATCCATCAGTCGATGCTCGACATCATCGGGCACTCTCGTAGCCGTCAGTCTCCGGTCTCCAGTCCCGCGTCAGTTCACCGCCGAGTCGATGACTCGGGGACTGACGACTGACGACTGTCGACTGACGACTGTCGACTGTAGACTGACGACTGACGACTGACGACTGACGACTGTCGACTGTCCGCTCTCGATTACGGCGGACAGCGCGGAGAGAGACAAGACCGGCCGTTCCCGCGTGTTTCCTGAGGTTTTCCACGGGGATGGGCTGGCATCTGTCCTGCTAGGTGGGGACATGAGGAGCGTGTCTATGCTGCGTCGGCTGCTACTGTCGTTCTGCGCAATCGGGCTGATCGTCGGGTTCATCGCCACTCCCGCGGCATCGGCTCAGCAATCGATCAATTTTTATGTTGGGGGCTTTTTTCCGCACGGGCTCGATGCACGCGGCACCGATGATGTGCTCGTCCGCAACGATCGCTTCCTGTTGTTCGACATCAAGGACTTTCGCGGCGTGACTGCCGGTGCTGAGTATCTGGTCGGGCTCGGCGACTTCTTCGACGCCGGCCTCGGTGTGGGCATTTATTCGCGAACCTCTCCGGCAATCGACCGCGATTTCGTCCGGCCGAACCAATCCGAAATCGAATCAGAGCTGAAACTGCGTAACGTCCCGGTGACGGCGACGTTCCGCTACCTGCCGCTGGGCCATCACGACGCCATCGTGCCGTATGTCGGTGCGGGCGTTGGCATCAACCGCTGGCGATACACCGAGTCCGGCGACTTCGCCGATTCGAAGGGCAACATCTACAGCGGAACGTTCGTCGCCAGCGATACGACCGTGGGCCCGGTCGTCCTCGGCGGCGTCCGCGTACCCTTCGGATCCAAAGGATCGGGAATCGGCGGAGAGATCCGCTATCAGGGTGGGACGGGGAACCTGCCGTCGAGTCAAGGTTTTGCGGGAACGAAGATCGATCTCGGCGGGATCAATGTTCTCTTCACGGTCAACGTGGGGTTCTGAAAACGCGCTGCGCGCCTTTTCGTTCGGGTCTACGGCCGTTGTGGTGGCGCTGTCCGACGGTACAACGCGAGGCCGGCGCCTGCGCAGAGTCGCTGGTATCCATCGAGAAACGTCGGCTTCGCGCGAGCGATCCTGGCCAGCATGTCGCCGCCCTGGGCTTTCTCCTCGATGAGCAGCCAGCCCGCGTACCGGCGCGGACCGTCGAGCGCCGCCAGCCAGATATCCCCATTTCCCTCATGCAGGAAATTGCGGACCATAAACCCGTCTCGTGCCGTTTCCTGCATGTAGTGGCCGAGCGATCCCATGCTCGCCATGATCGCTTCGCCGTCGTAGCTGGCACGGAGGCAGTCGGTAACCTGCTGCCGCACGCGCACGTTGGGAACATCCCACTGCGCTTCCAGGACCATGGGCGCCGCCGAATCCAACGGCCGGACGTCTGACGCGAACGCCGCGGCGACGATGACAGCCGTCACGAGAGCCGCACGCCGGACGAGGCCCACTGCCGCGCCGATGCCGATCGCTTCCATGGCGATCAAAGGGACCATGTAACGAATCCGGAACGGATGTCCCTTGACGAAGGCCATCCACGGCAGCGCCGCGCTCGCCAGCAGCGATAACGCGATGAGCGCCGTGGCGCGCCGCCGATTGACGGCCGCGACGATCAGCAGCGCGACCAATCCCAGCGCTGCGACTGCCATCGCCAGTGAGCCGCTCAGCGCGTGGGCACCCCACCACACCTCCGCGGCCGCGACCACGGGCCTGGCGAGCGCCTTGTTCTCCGGGACGAAAAACCCGCTCGTCGTCAACCACTCGCCAACCACGACGCGGCTGTACACCGCGAACAGCGCGACCGCGAGTGCGGGATATGCGGCAATCGCGCCGGCGCGCCGGCAAGCCGCCACGATATCCACTCCGCCCCGCCACCATGCCCACACCGCCGCAACCAGGGCGCAGATCGTCACCGGCCAGGCTTCGTAGCGCGTCATGCACGCAAGCGCGAACAGCACGCCGACGGTCAGGCCTGTCGGGCGGGTGTTTTTGGACCCGCCGGGCGCGTCAGGCCCGGCGAGGTCGTCGCGACCGTCAGCCGGGTCCACCGGACTCGGCCTGCACAGGCTGCAGAGGCACGCAACCGCGAGCAACAAGAGCGCGAGCAGCAGCGGCTCGGTCATCGGCGTTGATTGCAGATACAGCACGTTCGGGTTCAACGCGAAGACGGCCGAGCCAACGATCGCGGCCGCGGCGGAGCCCGTCAAGCCAAGCACGATCCACGTGACGGCGCCGGTGGCCACCGCGAACGCGACAATCGAGATCGCGATCGCCGCCGCGCCATCTCGATAGAAGAGATCGATTTGGGCGGGCAGAACATTGAGCAGATGGGGCAACGGCAGCCACACCGCGCCGAGTTGCTGCCACCCGGGTGTGATGCTGTCGACGACGCGTCGCGCGACGATGAGATGGCCGCGTGCGTCGTAATGACTGAGCGTCAGCCCGAGGCGATGGTAGTGCAGGGCGACGATCGCGCCGAGGAGCGCCGCCGCGGCGGCAATTGCCGCCACGAGCACGCGTTGACGCGACAGTATAATCATCCGTTTATTGTATGGGCAGAATCGTCGGCCGAATCCAGACGCTGGCGTTGGCGTTTGGCGCGCCTGGCCTCTTCGTCGTCGCGCTCCTCGATTCATCCGTCCTGTCGCTGCCGGAGATCGCCGATCTGCTGGTCATCTGGATGGTGGTGCAGCGCAAGGACCGGCTGATCCTGTACGCCTGCAGCGCGACGGTGGGTTCACTCGCCGGATGCCTCGCGCTCTACTACGTCGGGCTGAAGGGGGGCGACGCGCTGGTCAGAAAGCGATTTCACTCGGACACGGTCGACAAAGCGCTCGCCGCGTTCCGGCGCCACGGCGTCATGGCGGTGCTGATCCCGTCGCTCCTGCCGCCGCCCGCGCCGTTCAAGATCTTCGTGCTGCTGTCGGGTGTCGCGGAGATCGGTATGACGCAGTTTACCATCGCCATCGCGATTGGCCGGGGCGTACGCTATTTCGTGGAAGGACTGCTTGCCGTCTGGTACGGGGACCGCGCGATCGCGTTCATCCACGAAAACGGAACGACCGTGTCGCTGGCCGCCGTGGCGGTCCTCCTCACCGGCCTCACGGCCTATATCTTCTGGGGCAAAGCCCGGGCGGCGAGTCGCCGATAACCCATATACTGGAATCTGGTCATTTGGTTATCTGGTTATCTGGTTATCTGGTTATCTGGTCATTTGGTTATCTGGTCATTTGGTCAACTCAATGGCCAAATCAATAACCAGATAACCAGATAGCGAGATAACGAGATGACCAGATGACCAAATTCACATGATTGATCTGAGTATCGTCATCCCGATTCACAACGAGGCGCCCTGCCTGGCGGAGCTCCACCAGGAGCTGACGCAGACGCTCGGATCGTGCGGGCGATCCTACGAAATCATCGTCGTCGACGACGGCAGCAGCGACGACAGCTTTCGGATTCTCGCGGCGCTGCAGGCGGTCGATCCGCGGCTGCGCGTCATTCGGTTCCGGCGCAATTTCGGCCAGACCGCCGCGTTTGCCGCCGGGTTCGATTACGCGAGAGGCCGCGTGATCGTGACCTCTGACGGAGATCTGCAGAACGATCCGCGCGATATTCCGGCGCTGGTCGACACGCTCGAACGCGGCCACGACATCGCGTGCGGATGGCGGAAGGATCGCAAAGATGCGTTCCTGTCGCGCCGCCTGCCGTCGATGATGGCGAACTGGCTGATTTCGGCGACGACCGGCGTCTGGCTGCACGACTACGGGTGCTCGCTCAAAGCGTTCCGCGCCGAGGTCGTCAAGCCGCTCAAGCTGTACGGCGAGATGCACCGGTTCCTGCCGGCCATCGCGAGCGAGCAGGGCGTCACGATCGCCGAACAGGTCGTCAATCATCGCGCGCGCCGGCACGGCGCCTCGAAATACGGCATCTCGCGCACGATGCGAGTCGTCCTGGACCTGTTGACGGTCAAATTCCTGTTGAGCTATTCGACGAGGCCGCTGCAGATGTTCGGTTTGATGGGCTTCGTCCTGGGCGGGGCAGGGGCTGCGTTGCTCGCGGTCCTCGGCGGCCTGCGACTGACCCAGCGCCTGTCGCTTTCGGACCATGCACCGCTGGTGCTCTTCGCGATCCTTCTCACGTTCACCGGCCTGCAACTCGTGACCCTCGGTCTGCTCGCCGAGATGCAGGCGCGCACGTATCATGAATCGCAGAACAAGCCCACGTACGTGATCCGTGAAATCCTCCAAACGCCCGCTGCGGAACGAGTCGGCAGCCACAACGCTTGACGAACGCGGTTCGATGACCCTGTGATATTGACGCAGGCGACGTCCGGCGGCACGGGACGCGCTCAACGGTCCGTGGCGTGGCTGCTCCTGCTCGCGTCGGCCGCGGCCGTTCTCGTGACAGGCCTCGCGACAACGGCGCTCGTATTTTCTCATCTCGCGCTCTGGCCGATGCCGATCGGCCGGCAAGGATTCTGGATCTGGCTGTTCGGCGCCTGCTGCCTCACGATCGCGAGCCTTGGATTGAGGGCGTTGCGCTGGGTCTTCCTGTTGCGACGGGCCGAGGTCCGCATCCCGATTCGCGATGCGTATATCGGCTATCTCGCCGGCCTCAGCTTATTGCTGGCGCCCTTGCTCCTCGGGGAGATAGCGGTGCGGGCCTACGTTCATCGCCAGCGCGGTCGTGTTCCGTTGGCTACCACGGCGCTCGTCAACATATGGGAACGACTGCTGGACGCGGTGGCGCTTGCCGCGATCATCGCCGCGATAGCCGCCGTCGGGGGGGAGGCGAGCGCGGGCAGCGTCGCGCTTCTGGTGGGCGTTGTCGCCACGATGATGCCGCCGATCCGGCGGCTCTGTCTGCGGGCAGCCGTCACGGTCGTCCGAGCGCTTGGGCGTGTGGCCGGCCATCACGAGCCCGCCGAATTCGGGCGGCTGGCCAACAGCAGCACGTGGATGGCGGCGTTCGCGACCAGCGTGGCCGCGTGGGTCCTGCCGGGAATCGCGTTCTGGGGCCTCGCGAGCGTGTGGGGCCATCCGTATGGCGTGGGGGACGCTCAGCGCGCGTACGCGTCATCCGCGCTCGCAGGCGGCTTCGTCTTCGCTCCGGGCGGCATCGTCGTGGCGGGAAGCCGGTTATTGGCGGCGCTCGATCGTGCCGGTTTACCGGCGGCGGCCGCCGCAGTGTCGGTCGTCGGGATTCGACTCGCCACCGTTGGTCTGTCTACCGTGCTTGGCGGCGTGTTCTTGCTCGTGCACCTTCGCTCGGCGTCCCCCTCGTCGGAGCATTTCGATTCGATTGCCGACGCGTATGACGTACAGATTCCCGAAGGGCGCCGCCAGGCGCTCCTCACGACAAAGACCGAGCTGATGCGCGACGTCATCGCCCAACATCGGATCGGGCGCCGGGGGCTCGACGTCGGCTGCGGACAGGGTTGGTATGTTGTGCGGATGCGCGAGATCGGCTTCGATGTGAGCGGCATCGACGCGTCGGCGGGCCAGGTCCAACTCGCCGCGCGAAACGTCGGCGTTCCGGGTCTGATCCGCGTCGGATCGGCGCTCGAGATTCCCGCCGCCGACGGGACGTACGACTTCGCCTACACGATCAACGTCGTCCACCACCTGTCCTCGACCGAGGATCAACGGGCGGCGTTCGCCGAGATGTTTCGCGTGCTGCGGCCCGGCGGCCTGCTGTTCCTCCATGAAATCAACACGCGAAACGTGATGTTTCGTTTCTACATGAGTTACGTGTTTCCGTCGGTCAACTGTATCGACGAAGGCGTCGAGCGCTGGCTGCTGCCGCACCGACTCGGGCAATATACCGGCGTGCCGGCGATCGACATCCGCTACTTCACGTTTCTTCCGGACTTTGTTCCCCCTGCATTCGTCCGCCTCTGCGGGCCATTCGAACGACGCCTCGAGGCGTCGGCACTCGGTGTCTATTCCGCGCATTACATGGCGGTTTTTCGGAAGCCGGCGTGATTGCGGCCGACCGCGTCCCCACCGCACGCGGACTCTCGAACATCGTCGCGATTATGCTGTCGTGCCTGGGCGTCGCGGTGGCGGCGTGGCTGATCCCGGCGTCTGTCGAGATCGTGGCGTGGCCGACGACCGGTCCGATGCGCATGGCGCTCTTTGCGCTGAGCGTCAGGCTATGGGTCGCGCTCTCTGTGGGAGTGGCCGCGGGCGCGGTTCTCTGCATCGGCGGCGGGCGGGAGGCGCGGGCGCGGATGCTCGCGCCGTTATCGTTGACGTGGCTGTGGACGGTGCCGTACTGGCCATGGCTTCCCGATCGCGCGCCCGTCCTGCTGGTCCTCGCGGGACCGCTCCGGTGGGTGATTGCAGGCGCCGCGATCGCCGGCAGCATTGGCATGTGGGCGCAGTCGCGCGAGTGGCACGCGACCATACTGATCGGCCGGCGGCCCACCCGCGCGGCCGTATTCGTCGTGACGCTGGCGCTCTACGTCTTCCTGGGCCTCTGGTCGCTTCAGACGGTGGGACTTGGTGGCGACGAGCCGCAATACCTAATCATCACGCACAGCTTGCTGGCCGATCGGGACCTGCAGATCGAGAACAACCACAGGCGCGGCGACTATCACGCATTTTTCAGGGGTGAGCTGCCGCCCGACTACTTGCGACGCGGGACGAACGGAGAGATCTATTCCGTTCACGCACCAGGTCTGCCGGCGCTTCTTCTTCCGGCGTACGCGATCGGTGGCGCGGCTGGCGCGGTGATCATGATGTGCGTCCTCGGCGCGCTGGCCGCGCTGGCCGTGTTCGATGTCGCGACGCCGCTGGGCGGAAGCGCGATCGGGCTGCTCACGTGGGCGAGTGTCTGCCTCACCGTGCCCTGGATGCCGTACAGCTGGTCGCTGTTTCCGGAAATGGCCGGTGCGGCGATTGTCGCCTGGGCGGTCGTGTGGCTCGTCGAGATTGGTCCGCCTGAAGGCGGACACTACGTACGCGGTGGCGTGTCTTCGTACGCAGTGTCCGGCTTTAGCCGGACTCCTGGGACCTGGCTCTGGCGCGGCGCCTGCCTCGGCCTGTTGCCGTGGCTGCACACTAAATTCGTCGTTCTTCTTGCGGCTTTGACACTCTTACTGCTCTGGCGCGTTCGGTCGCGTCTGACGAATGCCGCGGCGTTTCTCGTGCCGATTCTTGTCTCATCGGTCATGTGGCTCGGATTTTTCTACGTCGTGTACGGAACCCCGGATCCGCAAGCGCCGTACGGAACCGCCTACACGAATCAGCTCGTTCGTTTCGCCAACGTGCCGCGCAGCCTGCTCGGCCTGCTCTTCGATCAAAAGTTCGGACTGCTTGTGTATAGTCCGGTGTATTTCGTCGCGGCCGCAGGTGTGTGGGTATTGATCTGCGATCGCGCCTGGCGCGGCCTGGTGTTCGCGCTCGTGCTGACCGCTCTGCCCTACGTTGTCAGCTCCAGCAGGTATTACATGTGGTGGGGCGGGTCGAGCGCACCGGCCCGATTTCTGGTGCCGGTGTTGCCGCTCCTCGCTCCGATGGTCGCAGCCGGCCTCGCGCGGATCCGCACCACAGTGGCGCGGGCGGCTGTTGTCGCATCGATCGGCATCGCCTTCCTTCTCGCGGCGTGTGGCGTCTTCTGGCCCGAGCGGTCGCTGCTCTTCAGCGAACCGCACGGCATCGCGCGTGTTCTCGAGACCATACAAGGCAGCGCGCCGTTGGCGGTCGCCCTGCCGACCTTCACAGAGGCGAACTGGCGCGCGGGGCTGGCGCAACTCGTGCCGTGGATTGTCGCCGCCCTGCTCACGGCGGCGCTGGCCCTGCTCGTGGCGCGGACGCGGAGACGCGCGAGCGTCTTCTGGATTGCCGCGATCGAAGCGATCGCCTTCCTGTTCGTCGGCAGCATTCTGTCAGGACCGTTTTCGGCCGAGGCTCGCGCGGCATCCGCGCTCCGCGGCAAGCTCGATGCGATGCAGGCGTACGATCCCGAGCACTTGCGTGGATTCGAGTACGCGACGATGGCGACGCTCGATGACGGCGGTGTGCTGCGCGCGTGCTCGTTGGCGATCTTTCGTGAGGGGCGGGAGTCGGCGCAAGAGGGCCGGATCGCCGGACCGCTCTCGTTGCCGCCAGGCCGCTACACCGCGCGGGTGTGGTTCGAAGGCGACCGTCAACGCGACGGCGATCTGATGCTGTCGCTCGGGCGTGGCCATCCGGCTGCGCGCGTCAGCGGTCCGCTCCCGAATCCGGCAGCGTTGGCCTTCAATCTCCCGATATCGGTCGGTGCGATCTGGTTGGCGCTCTCGGACACGCAGAGTGCCCGGGCGGTGCGGCGCGTGGAGATCACGCCACTGTCGATCGTTGCGCGGCCCAATCGGCTCGAGGTCGACGCGGTCACGCTCGAATCCATCGAAGGTCGGGCGGACGCGTACCTGCTCTATGCCGACCACAACACGTATCCGGAGGGCGGTGTGTTCTGGACGCGCGCGGACGCGCGCGGCAAGGTGTTCGTCGTGCCTGGTGGTGCATCGCAGCTTGCGCTCACGCTGCACGTTGGTCCGAACGGCGGGCGTGTCCGTATCAGTGTGGCCGGCCGAGACCTGGATACGACATTGGGACCCAACGAAACGAGGCGTTTGTCGGTCGCGCTCGCGGCAAAGGGGCCGTACCCTTTTTCCGCGGCTGTCCCGATCACCATCCAAGCGCCCGGAGCGTTTCGGCCGGTCGATGTCGAGCCGGGTTCAACCGACATGCGCGCGCTCGGCTGTCAGGTGCGCGTCGAGCTGCATTAGTGCGATAGAACGCGTTGCAAAACTAGCCGGCTCCGGGTGGCCGCGAACGGGCGCCCGCTCGGGCGCGGAGGCGTCACCCGTGACCATGGCCTTTCGCCGAGCACCCGAGTGGGCTGTTCGCGGACAGGACCCGAGAACGGCTAATTTTTGCAACGGTCTCTTGGTCTCACGAGCGCCATCGGAGCGCCAATCACGCCACGGTATCATGTCGATGCACATGCGTGATGTACCCGGTCTGCTGCTGCTGGCGATCGCGTGTCTTGGCGCCGCCGTGGCCTTCTGGCTGCTGCCGGCTTCGATAGACATCGTCGCGTGGCCATCCGCAGGCCCGGCGCGCACGGCGCTCTTCGCCCCGCTTTCCCGATTGTGGCTGGCGCTTGCGGTGGCCGTGGTCGCGGCCGTGATTCTCGCGGCGAGCGCGAAAGATACAGCCGCCCGGGCGGCACGTGTCAAGGTCGTCGCGCCGCTGGCGCTGTTGTGGCTTTGGACGCTGCCGTACTGGCCCTGGCTGCCCGATCGTGCGCCGCTCCTGCTGATTCTCGCGGGTCCCGTGCGTGGGCTTGTGGCCGTCGCAGCGTTTGGTGGCGTCCTCACGGCAGGGATAGGGTCGCGCGCGACGCGTCTGACGCTTCCGCAGGTTGGTCGCAACAGTGTCTTCATGGCCAGCTTCGCGCTGTACGTCTGCCTCGGGATGTGGTCGCTGGCGACCGTGGGCCTTGGAGGTGACGAACCTCACTACCTCGTCATCACGCACAGCTTGCTGGTCGATCATGATCTCGAGATCGAGAACAACCACGCGCGCGGCGACTACCGCGCGTTTTGGCCGGGAAAGCTCGACCCCGACTATCTCCAGCGCGGTCGGAATGGCCGAATCTATTCGATTCATTCGCCTGGCCTCTCGGTCCTCGTGCTGCCCGGCTACGGGATTGCCGGCGCTCGAGGCGCGGTCATCACGATGTGTCTGATCGGCGCGCTTGCCGCGTTGGCGGTCTACGACATCGCGCTGCTGTTCGGCGGACGCGCGATTGCGCTGCTGACGTGGATGAGCATCTGCCTTACCGTGCCGTTCGTGCCGCATAGTTGGATGCTGTACCCGGAAATCGCAGGCGCCGCCATCGTCGGTTGGGCCGTGTTGTGGCTGGCACAGATGGGCCGGACTTCAACGACGCCGACTGGATGGGTATGGTTTGCGCGCGGCGTCTGCCTCGCGGCGCTGCCCTGGCTGCACACCAAATTCGTACTGCTGCTCGCGGCCCTCGTCGCATTACTTCTGTGGCGCCTGCGGTCGCGAATCAAGGCCACGGCCGCCCTGCTGCTGCCCATTGGCGCGTCGTTGCTCGCGTGGCTCGCATATTTCTACGTCATTTATGGGAGCGTCGATCCACAGGTTGCGTACGGCCGTGCGTTCCTGAATACGTTCGTTCGCTCCGAGAACATCCCTCGCAGCCTGCTCGGTCTCTTGCTCGATCAAAAGTTTGGATTGTTCGTTTACAGTCCGGTTTATGTGGTGGCGGCAGTCGGCGTCTGGATCCTGCTGCGCGACCGTGCGCACCGCGCGGTCGCGGCGGCGCTCATCGTCACGGCCGTTCCATTCGTCATCAGCTCGGCGAGGTTGATCATGTGGTGGGGTGGCAGCAGCCCTCCGGCGCGTTTCGTCGTCCCGCTGCTTCCGCTGCTTGCGGCCCCGATGGCGATCGCGTTGATGTCGGTTCGCGGGCGAGTCGGGCGCGCGACGGTCACCATCGGGATCGCGTTGAGCGTGCTGATCGTGGCGGTGGGAGTTGCTCTGCCCGGACGGTTTTTTCTGTTACCGCCGGATCCGCATGGCGTGGCACGCCTCCTCGAAGCGGTTCAAGGCAGTGCCCCAGTGACCGCCTCGCTTCCGACGTTCACCGAAGGGAACTGGACCAAGCCGTTGCTGCGCGCTGTCCCATGGATGGTCGCCATCGCGGCCGCGTTGGCGCTCGCTCTGTTCGTGGCCGTGCGCGCGCGTCGGCTGAGCGCGTTCTGGATCGGTGCCGTCGAAGCGGTCACCTTCATGCTCGTTGGAAGCCTTCTGTCGTCACCAGTGACGGCATCCGCGCGCGGTGAATCGGCGATCCGCGGTCGCGTCGACCTGATCACGACCTACGATCCTGAACATCTTCGAGGATTCGACTACGCGGCCATGTCCCGAGCGGACCCCGACACCTTGCTCAGGATGGGGTTTCTGTCGATTCAGCGCTCGGCGGACGAACCGGTTGACGCCGCGGGCCGCGTCGCGACTCCGCCGCCATTGCCGCCCGGTCGCTATGAGGTGCGCGTGTGGCTCCAGGGCCAGCGCGAGCATGACGGCGATCTCGTGTTGTCGACACGCCGCGGGAATGTCCTCGCGCGCGTGAACGGCCCCCTCGTGAACCCGGCCACCATGGTTTTTGACCTTCCAGCGCAGATTGGCTTCTTTCTGAGTTTGTCCGAGCCGTCGACCGCCGTCGCGGTTCGGCGTGTGGAGATCACGCCGCTCGCGATTGTGCCGAAGAGCCGCCGGATCGACGTTCAACCCCGCGCCGTTGAAGCGATCGCCGGCCGTCCGAACGCGTATATCGTGTATGTCGACGATGAGACGTATCCCGAAGGGGGAGTGTTCTGGACGAAGGCAGGGAACCGTGCCCGCGTCGTCGTCGCGCCGGCCGGCGCGTCTGAGATCGTGCTGACACTGCACGTTGGTCCGATCGGCGGCACGGTCGGCGTCACGGTGGCCGGACAGACTCTTGATACCACCATGACCGCGGATGAAACACGGCAAGTGTCGATTTCAGTGCCGCAAGGCTCCGCGCTGGTGCCCGTCACGATTCAAGCTCCCGGATGGTTTCGTCCGGCGACTGTTGATTCGAAATCAACCGATACGCGTGCCCTGGGTTGTCAGGTTCGCGTGGAGCTGCGATAGCCCCCCATGAGTCGCCAGTATCTCGTCGTACTGTTGGCCGCTTTTCTCGCCGGTGGATGCGGATCTCCGTCAAAGCCGTCGCCGGCGACCGACGCGCCGAAGATTTCCTGTCCCGGATCGCAGACCGCGCAAGTCGCAGCCGCGCCCGCGGTCGTCGCGTATCCGTCACTGAGCGTCTCAGGCGGAACGAGTCCGGTCAAAATCGTGTGTTCGCCGGCGAGCGGCGCGAGCTTTCCGGTGGGGCCGACCACGGTGTCGTGCACGGCCATCGACGCGGACATACGAACCGATTCCTGCAACTTCTCGGTCACGGTGACGGTTGTGTCGGTGACGCCGCGCATCAGCGCGACGAGGTACGTGGCGTTCGGCGACAGCATCACACAAGGAAAGGCGGGCCCGGCAGGCTATCACGCTGATCCCAGATTTTCGTTCCCCGATGCATATGCCAAGGTCTTGTACGACCTGTTGACCGTGCGCTATACGGCGCAAACGATTGAGATGTACGACGAAGGGATCGGCGGCAACCAAATACATGGAGGAACTCCGCCCGATGGCGTGACCCGTTTGCCCGACGTGTTGACCACGGATACGCCGCAGGTCCTGTTGCTCCAGGAAGGCGTCAACGATCTGATCAACGGCGGTTCGATCGCGAGTGTCATCGATGGCTTGAGGACGATGATCCGGGAGGCGAAAAATCGGGGGGTCGTTCTCTTCCTCGCAACGCTGCTCCCCGAGCGGCCGGGCGGATTGAGGGCCGGCCACGTCGAGTTGATCGCCCCGGCCAACGATCAGATTCGTGCCTTGGCCGCAAGTGAAGGCGCGATTCTGGTCGATCTCTATCAGGCGTTCGGCGGCTCGCCGGATCCGTGGATCGACGCCGATGGATTGCATCCAACCGTCGACGGCTACCGGAAGATGGGGGAGACTTTCTTCGAGGCGATCAAAAGCCAGTTCGAGGTGCAGCCTTTGATTTTGTCATCGTCGACACGCCGGCCGCCGTCCGCGCGGCCGGCGTTCAACGAATGAAGTCGTGACGGTTGGCCGGTGAATTATGACCGTCGAAATTACTCGCGCACAATCCCCAGCGCTGTTCATTTGGAACGTATATCGCCGAGACCTGGTCGGTGCCCCAGGCGTGCTCGCGGGTGCCGTCGGCCAGGATGGTGGAGACCCAATCGACGGGGACGAACGCACACGCATCGCCGGCGGCGGATTGCACTCGGCATATCGTGCCGAAGGCGATGATGACATCCGCCGGACCGACGAAGGACGATGTGATCCTGAACGTGTCTCGATTGTGTTTGACGTCGCTCGTTTCAGACGCCTTTCCATGCGAGCACACGCTCGTGGTGTCGGTGAAGTTCCTCATGATGTAGTTG
>JAHFUI010000189.1:4499-8577 GCA_023265175.1 Acidobacteriota bacterium | reverse complement strand
GAAAAAGAAAAAAAGGTGACACATGGTCATGGCGACACTTGCCGAAAACCCACCGCGTACCATCTTGCTGGTCGAGGATGAGCCGGAGGTACGTCGCGTCATCAAGCGAATCCTGTCGACCGAGAGCGCGAAGATCCTGACTGCAGGCAGCGGTGCCCAGGCTCTCCAGATCGCGGCGCGGACCGCCGTGGATCTGGTGATCCTGGACGTCAAGTTGCCCGACATGAGCGGGACGGAGGTTCTGCGCCGGCTGCGCGACATCGATGGAAACGTCGCGGTCATCATGGTTACCGGCTACGGGTCGCCAGGGTCCGTCCGGGCGGCCATGGAACTGGGCGCCTTCGACTACTTGACTAAGCCATTCAGCAATGAGGAGATGAGCCGGGTCGTCCGGGAGGCTCTGGCGTCGCGTCGAGTCGGGCCGATTCGACGCGCCGTCAGTCTGAACTCATGACGAGATCGCCTGACGTGGCAGTTTGCTCTCCCACCGGGCACGCGCTTTACGTGTTCTGCGTTGCCCGTGTCGATGCCCTGACGACCATCGATGGCGCGGGCGTGAACGGCGACGATCGTTTGCAGCTCATTCCGTTCAGGGATCTCGTGGCGGTCGTCAGCACGGTCAGCGTGGATGACTTTTGGGGGCCGGTAGCCGAAGCGCGCCTGAAGGACCTCGCCTGGGTAGGCCCTCGGGCGTGCCGTCACGAAGCGGTTGTCGAGCGTGTCATGCGGTCCTCATCAATTCTGCCGGCGCGCTTTGCGACCCTTTTCTCTTCGCGAGAGAAGCTGGAAGCGTGGCTGGAAGGACACCACGCGGCCATCTCGGACACTCTGGATCGGGTTGCCGGCCACGAGGAATGGGCCGTCAAGGGGACGCTGCACAAGCAGAACGCAGAAGCCCGACTCCTCGCGGCAGCGCTCGAGCGTGAGCGCGGGACGCTGTCCCCGTCGCCCGGAGCCCGCTACTTGGAGGAACAGCGCATCCGAGCCACGATCGGCCAGGAGCTCGACATTTGGGTGAAAGACGTGTGCGAACGAGTGGTAACGGCGTTGCTGGTTCATGCCGTCGAGTTCCGCGAGCGAGCCGTCGTACCCGGGGCGTTGGTGGCGGAAGGTATCGGGCTGTTGAATTGGGCCTTTCTCGTGGCGCGGCGGCCGGAGGACGATTTCAGTGCGAGTGTTCAAGGGATCAACGGGGAGCTCTGCGAACAAGGAGTAGTACTCGAAGTTTCTGGACCCTGGCCTCCCTATAGCTTCTGTCCGCCCCTGGACCTGAGCTCCCTCGCGTGAGCTGCCTCCTCTACGGCATTGTTTTCTCAGGGTCGCAGTCGCGCGCCGATGCGCCGCTGAACCTTCCGCTTGGGGTCGGCGGCGTTCCCGTGGGTTTGATCGAAGATGGCAGAGTGGCCGCAGCAATGGCGACCCTCGACCCGGCCGCTTTGACGCCAACTGTCGGATCCATCACGGCGTACGCGAACGTGGTCGAGGTGCTTCACGCTGACCGGGCCGTGCTCCCGATGCGGTACGGCTGCGTGCTGGGCGGGGAGGCCGATGTCATTCAACTGCTTCACGCGCGCGGCGAGCAATACGCCGAGGTGCTCCGCGGACTGGAGGGCTGCGTGGAGATGGGGATCCGCATGCTAGGAGCCCGTCTGAGTAAACGCGAACGGGCTCGTATAGGAGCGTGTTCCCATTTCTCGGACACGCTCCTAGCAGCCCGTGGTGAAAGTCTGGCTGCATTCGACGGGCGATGCATCCCCGCTGGCTGCGTTGCTCCTCAGTCAAATACTCCCGGTATTCTCGGTCGTCGCGCCTTGCCAGCGGGGCGCCTCGCCCGTCTCGGTGCGACGCCAGACTTTCACCACGGGCTGCTCGGGACGGCCTATCTGACTCGACGACAGAGGGTCTACGGCGAGGCAGACCGGCATGCGCACGAGATCGCGCGGTCAGTTGAGCGGATCCGCGTGGCGTTTGACGGGCTGTTCCTGAGATGCAAGATGGAAAATGTCCCGACTGCCACCGGATCCGTGTCTTCCGTTCCGCTCTTCTCGCTCTACTTCCTGGTGAGGCGGGAGTCGCTCGAGTCGTTCCGTCACGTGTTTCACCGAATCAGCCGCGCGGAACACGGACGGTTCCTGCTCAGTGGTCCGTGGCCCCCGTACAACTTTGTTGGGTCCGAACGTGGGTAACAGGTAATGGGCGATCGTCGTGTGGCGTTCGCGGCCGCGGAGCATGCCGGCGGTGAAGCCGGGCGCTACGAAAAGCTGTACTCGATGTTGCTGGATGCGATCCCATCCTCGGTGCTGTTGATCGATCGCCAGACGCGCATCGTGTCGGCCAACCGTAACTTCATCGAGAAGGCCCAGCGATCCGAGTCGGAGACCGTCGGCCATCGCATCGACACCGTGTTCCCGCCTGCGATCGTTCAGCATATGGACCTGGTGGAGCGCATCCGGTCCGCCTTCGAGGATCACACGGGAACAAAGGGCGAGCGCATGATCTATCGCGCTCCTGGTCTGGCCACGCGTATCTACTACTACAGCATCATTCCCTTTTTGTGGCAGGGCACTGTGAAGCACGTCATGTTGCTCCTGGAAGACGTGACCGAGCAGGTGCGGCTTGGGGAGGAGGCGCGACGGGCCGAGGGCCACCTGGCGAGCGTCGTCGAAAGCGCCAGCGACATCGTGCTGTCCACCGACATCGATGGCCGGATTCTGACGTGGAACGCAGCGGCCGAGAGGGTTTCTGGCTATGCTCTGCGGGAGGCGGAAGGCCGCAAGTTCTTCGAGCTGTGCGCGCCGCGGCACCGGGCTGAGGTGCAACAGGCATTCGGCCGAGCCCGAAGCGGGAACGGGTTCGGGATGGCGGAATGGGAGCTGGCGACCAAGGCGGGAAGCCTCGTCCCCGTCTCCTGGGTCGGATCGGTGATGAAGGACGATCAGGCTCGGGTGGTGGCAGTCGTCGCGGTCGGCCGGGATCTCACCGAACGACGCAAGTTCGAGGCGCAATTGCTGCAGTCCCAAAAGCTGGCGGCCCTAGGTGTCCTGGCCGGCGGCATTGCCCACGAGATCCGCAATCCCCTATCGGTGAGTTCGTCCGCCGCGCAGTTTCTCCTGGAAGATCCGAATGACCCGGAGTTTCGGCGGGAATGCGCGGCGAAGATTCTGGCCGGTATCGAGCGGGCGGCGCGCATCATCGAGAACCTCCTGCGCTTCGCCCGTCCGGGTGCGCAACCTGAGATGGTGCGGCTGGACCTGATGGCTGTCATACGGGATGCGATGACGCTGGCGGCGACCCAGGCTGCGATCCAACACGTCAACATTGAGACCGAGTTTCCGGGCGACTCAGTGCAGGTGAGTGGCGTGCCCAGCCTTCTCCAGCAGGTGTTCCTCAACTTGCTCCTGAACGCCCTCGGTGCCATGCCGGTCGCAGGATTACTGCGCGTCACCGTGGACGCAGTCGATGCGGAAGCACACGTCCGGATCAGCGACACGGGATGCGGCATGCCCGCGTGGGAAATGGAGAAGATCTTCGACCCGTTTTACACGACGAGGCCGGTAGGCCAGGGAACGGGATTGGGGCTGTCAATCTGTTATTCGATCGTGCAGCAGCATTTTGGCGTCATCGAGGTGGAGAGTGTCGAGGGTGAGGGTTCCACGTTCACCGTGCGGCTCCCACGTGCTTAGAGACGGAGTACTATGACGGTCCAAAACACAATAGGCGACGTCCTGATTGTGGATGACGAGCCGGACATTTGCTGGGCGCTCGATCACCTCCTGAAGGCAAGCGCCATCGCCTCCGTCACGGTGACCAACGGTCGGGAGGCGCTCCGCCTGGCGAAGCGACATCAGTTCCACCTCATCTTCGTCGACGCCAAGCTCTCAGACATGGACGGCCTCGATCTCGCGCGTCTCATCCGGAAGGCTGACGCCCGAGTCCGCGTCGTGCTGGTCTCGGGTTACTTTTACTGCGACGACGACGAGGTGCGGCAGGCGTTGGCAGCCGACGTCATCAACGATTTCATCAGCAAACCCTTCCAGCACGAAGACGTCCTGACGATCGCGAGAGCAACGCTGGCGCG
>JAHFUI010000189.1:0-4399 GCA_023265175.1 Acidobacteriota bacterium | reverse complement strand
GGCGTGCAGCCTTCACGCGGCTAAGGCACGCCCCTTGCTCCCAGTAATGGCGGCATGCCAAGCACGGTCGAGAAGGCCAGCCGTCAGCGAAAACTCGTTTTTTAACATTCATGAGGTGACATCACATGGCGAAGGTGCAGAAGTCAACGGATTCGTCCAGCCTGGCGGAAGTCGTGGACCGCATCCTGGACAAGGGCATCGTGATCGATGCCTGGGCGAAGGTTTCCCTGGTCGGGATCGAGTTGCTCTCGGTCGAGGCCCGGGTGGTGATCGCGTCGGTCGAGACGTACTTGAAGTACGCCGAGGCGATCGGCCTGACCGCCAGCGCAGCGGCTCCGGCGTAGGGCTAGCGAGTTGTCTCGGAGGCGACCGCGTTGGGCGGTCGCCTCTGAGCGTGCAGCGCGGACGACGACGATTAGGAGGTGAAGGAATCATGGGGCAATTGACAGCGGATACGACCCGGCTTGTCGGAGAAATCCACGCGGCGCGCGGTGAGCGCCAGCGATTGAACCAAGCGCTCAGGCAGGCAACAGTTGAGCTGAAACGCACGGTAGAGCGGATGCAGGTCGGTTTTCGCACAGCGCACGCGGAGATGACACGACGTCAGCGGCGTGGCCTCCGTGAGTTCATGTCGGGGCTCGAGAGCAGAGTGGGGGCGCTGCAGCGCGCGTTCAGCACGGATCTTGCGGGCGCCCGGGCGGCCTGGCACGGAGCGGCCCCCGCTCCTACAGGGCGCGAACACTCGAAGCGAGCAGCGAAGGCGGCCTGACCGCTACCACAGCGGCTCCGGCGCAGGGCCGGTGAGATGGCTCGGAGACGACGGCCCACGGCCGTCGCCTCTGAGCATGCAGCGGCTGACGCGAAGGGGCCGAATCGGAGGAGGAGAACTCGATGCACCTGCGATGTTTTTTCCACGGGCATCAAGACCTGCGGCAGCACGCGCCCGGTCGGCTGTTCCTGCGTTGCACCGCCTGCGGACGCGAGACGCCAGGCTGGGTGTTGGATGTACCTGGCCCGCGCCATCTCGTCCCGCTCGGTACGCGCGGCCTCCATGGCACGGGCAGTCTCAGGGCGCACGCCGCATCGAGGGCAACAGCTCACAGATTCGCCCGAACGCAAGCCTTCGTTGGCTGTCACCAAAGCCAGTCCAATCGTCCGCATGCTGGCGGGATCGCTCGATTCGTACGGCCGTCGGTGGAGACTTCAGCGCTGGCGTATGCGGCGGCCGGCGCAAGAGCGGAAGGGACCAAAGCATGAGTGACCACGGTTTCGGATCGGCTTCTGCGGCAGTCGTCCGGATCAGTTCCGTCGACGACGCCGTCTGGCCCGAGGCGAGCGAGACGTTTGTTGCCACACCCGAGGTGAAGGAACTGGCAGACCGCACGCTGATGTATCTCCAGGCCGGGTATCCGGTCCACTTCTCGGGATCCGCCGGCACAGGCAAGACGACCCTGGCACTCCATGTTGCGTCGAACCTCGGTCGTCCGGTCACGCTCATCCACGGCGACGATGAGTTCGGCAGTTCCGACTTGCTCGGCAGCGACCAGGGGTACCGCAAGTCGAAGCTGGTCGACAACTTCATTCACTCGGTCCTGAAGACCGAGGAGGAAATGAAGACTCTCTGGATGGACAATCGCCTGACCACGGCCTGCAGGAACGGCGATACGCTCATCTACGACGAGTTCACCCGCTCCCGCCCCGAGGCGAACAACGCGTTATTGAGCGTGCTCGGAGAACACATTCTCAACCTGCCCAAACTGCGCCGAACCGGTAGCGGGTACGTGGAGGTCCATCCCGAATTCCGCGCGATCTTCACCTCCAACCCGGAGGAGTACGCGGGCGTCCACAAGACCCAGGACGCGTTGATGGACCGGCTGATCACAATCAGCATGGGACACCACGATCGCGCGACCGAGATCGCGATCACGGTGGCCCGGTCGGGCGTTCTCGAAGCGGACGCCGAGGCCATCGTGGACATCGTGAGAGAACTGCGAGGCATCGGCGTGAACAACCATCGGCCCACGATCCGGGCGTGCATCGCAATCGGTCGCATCCTTGCCCGCATGCAGGCGCGAGCGCGATGGGACGATGCGGCCTTCCGGATGGTGTGTCGGGACGTGCTGAACACGGACACCGCCAAAGTCACGCGCGGAGGAGAGTCGCTCATGCCGCAGAAAATCGACGAGGTCATTCAGAAGGTCTGCGCGCCGCAACGGAAGCACCTCGCCCGCCGTGTCGGTGGTGCGTGAGCTGACGAAGGGACGAAGCCGATGGCAATGCTGCGAAGAACCATGCGTGACATCAAGACCCTCTCCGGGAGGGTTGACCGGATCGCCAATCCGTACATGGCGTACATGCAGATCACGTGCTTGGAGATGGAGAAGACGCGCAAGGGACGGGAAAGGGAAGCCGCGTTGCAGCGCGTGCAGAATCTCGACGCGCGGCTCGGCGACATCGAGCTGCAGAAGGCTTCCCTCCTCCGCGCGCTCGCCGAGCGCGCAGCCACGCCAGGCTCCAGGGAAATCACCTCCGAGAGCCGGCCTGCCTGCGGCCGAACCGCGGGCGGTGGCCTAAAGCTTCGGTATTGAAGCGGCGACAGCCATGCTGACCATTCGGACGGCCGGCCACATCCGTGGCGCCCGCAACGCGAAAGGGTTCCGAGCCTGCGCGGCCTCCACGGGGGCGCGCGGTCCAGAGCTGGACGCGAGTCGGCGCCTGAGGGCCGAGGTTGGCTGCTGCTCCAGTGAATCGCGACGTCGTTGGCTCGTCGCGCGGTGGGAAACGCATCAGGCGCGCGTGCGCGCCCAAAGAGGGCGGTGACGTGAAGATCATTTGTGTGTCGTGCGGCCATAAGGTGGATCTGGGTGACAGTTACGACGACTATGCGGGACAGGTCAAGTGCGTCGCTTGCACCGCACTTCTGGAGATCAAGACCGAGGACGGCAGCCTGCGGTCGGTGGCCGTGGTGCGGGAGCTGACGGCACCAAGGACCGCGACTGGTCCCTAGGAGCCCGTCCGAGTAATACCCAACGGGCTCCTAGTAGGCGCGCTACGCGCGCTCATTCTTCGAATTCTGGCCGTTTTCTGCCGGCGAAGCCGGCCTACTAGGAGCGTGTTTGCTTTTCTCAGACACGCTCCTAGGGTGGAGAGACAGAAATGATCAGGCAAGCCTCGACCAAGGAGAAGTTGTACCTGTACGCGATCGTGCCGGCGTCCGACGGCCGGATTTGCGGCGCCAGCGGTCTCGACGGGAGCACGGTGTATTCGATTACCAGCGGCCGCGTTTCCGCTATCGTCAGCGAGCTGTCGGAGACGATCCGGCCGGAACGCCGTCACCTCGCCGCGCATCAGGGAGTCCTCAAGCACCTGATGGCCGGCGCCACAGCCGTCCTCCCGGTGACCTTCGGCGTTGTGGCGCAGAATGCCGAGGCCATCCACAGGATCCTGTCTCGCAACCAGCAGGCGTTGCTTGGGCAGTTGCGCCGCGTAGACGACCGCGTAGAAATGGGGTTGCGGGTCACGTGGGACGTGCCCAACATCTTTGAATACTTCGTGACCACCCGTCCCGAGCTGCGTGCAGCCCGCGACCGCTTCTTTGGCGGGCGGCGCGAGCCGTCTCAAGACGACAAGGTGGAAGTGGGACGGTTGTTTGACCGCCTGCTGACGGAGGAACGCGAGGCTCGCACCGAGCGAGTGGAAGAGATTCTCAGCCCGCACTGTGCCGAGATCAAGAGCACGAAACCGCGCAATGAGCGGGAGGCAGTCAGTCTGGTCTGCCTTGTGCCGCGTGGTCGGCAGGCGGAGTTCGAGGCTGCCGTGTTCGAAGCCGCGACAAGCTTCGACGACAACTACGCTTTCGACTACAACGGCCCGTGGGCACCATACAACTTCGTCGACCTGGCCTTGGACCTCCAGCCCGTACGAACACCGCTTCACGCCCGGATGTAGCGGCGGACTGGCCGAGACCGGAAAGTCATGCTGCTCATTGACGATCTGCTGCTCGCGCCTTTCAGAGGTGTCCTGTGGGTCGTTGAGAAGATCCGTGAAGCTGCGCAAGAGGAAATGGCCGGGGAGGCCGACGCCATCACCGAACAGTTACGGCAGGCCTACATGATGCTGGAGACGGGGCGGATCACTGAGGCCGAGTTCGACGGCCAGGAACGCAACCTCCTCGACCGGCTGGATGCTATCCGGGAGCGCGAATCTGATTCGGCGGAAGAGGAGCAGGAGTGGCACGAGGTGGACCAGGGCGGAGAAGACGACGAGGAGGAAGACGGTGAGGACAACGGAGAGGAGGCATAGCAGTTGGGCGCGGCGGTGCCGGCCTTCCTGCGGGACCGCGTCCCGAGCCTTCTCCTGTTTGGTGGCAAGGGCGGGGTCGGGAAAACGACCTGCGCGA
>JAHFUI010000188.1 GCA_023265175.1 Acidobacteriota bacterium | reverse complement strand
TCCCCAGTGCGCACGAGCATCGCCGAGGTACTCACGAATCTTGCCGCTCACATGCGGGCGCGTGTCGAGCGGGATGACGCGCGTCTCGTTGACTGTCGCAGGGGCGAGGGCGTGTCCGAAAACAGGCCGTATCAGTCGCCGCAGGCAACGTCTCCACTGGCCCAGAAGGGACGGTGCCTCTCCGGGCCATACGCCGCCGCGCGACAGCCGCCGGGATCTTCTCCAAGTCTGCGTTCTGAGGGTTCGACCCGCTCAGCGCCTGGACTCTTCATATAATGAGCGAATGGATCCGCAGCGGGTGGAGGCGATCGCGCGCAAACACGGCATCATGTTGCTGTTGCAGTTCGGTTCCTCGGTGACGGGCCGGCTGCATCCGGGAAGCGACGTCGATCTCGGCGTGCTCGTCGAGCGGATGCCCGACTCGTTCAGCGCCCATGCCGACTTGATCGGCGATCTCCAGACGCTCGTGCCGGACCGCGAGGTCGACGTCGCCCTGCTCAATCACGCCGACCCGCTCTTCTTGAAGCGGATTACCGATCAGTGCGCGCTCGTGTTCGGATCACCTCGCCGACTCGAAGCGCTAAAGCTGTACGCGTTCAAGCGCTATCAGGACCATCGCCGGTATCTGGACATGGAGCGGGAGTACGTCGATCGGGCGATTGCCGCGATGGCCCCATGACAATCGACCGCGAGCTCGTCACGCGCAAGCTGCTGCTGGTGACGTCCGACCTCGAGCTGCTTGCCGCGATTCGAGACAAGGGGCTCGAAGCCTATCTCGGCAGCAGCATCGATCAGGCCGTCGTCGAGCGCCGGCTGCAGCGCGCGGTGAGCCGGATGATTGACATCAACTATCACGTGCTCACGGCGAGCGGCCAGCCGCCGCCGGCCGATTACCACGCGTCGTTCGTCAAGCTCGGGGATTTGGGGGTACTCGATCGGGACTTCGCGCGGCGTATCGCGCGGGCCGCCGGACTACGAAACCGCCTCGTCCATGAATACGAGGACATCGATCCGCGCAAGGTCTTCGAGGCCCTCGGTGACGCGCTGCGCGATGCGCCGACGTATCTTGCGCGCGTGAACGAGTACGTGAAACGCGGCGCCTCCGGCGATCACTCCTGACCTTCAGTTGCTGTGTCCGGAGCAGAGCCCAGGTGGGGTCGCCACCCCGCCGACCGCGAGACTTTCGGCAGCGCGATGTGAGAGTCACTGCCCGCCAGTCGACTCTGCGCCTCGGTGCATCATGTGCATCGTGCTTCTTGATGAGACATGCGTCGTGGCCTCCGTCCGCGCTATTCGCCACGACGACGCCACCAGACGCGGATATCTTCCCCGATCACGAACAGGCACGGCGTCATGAACAGGACGTGAAGGCTCGAGCTGACCATGCCTCCGATGCTCGGGGCGGCGATGGGCTTCATGATCTCCATCCCGGCCCCGGTGGCAAACATCACGGGAAGGAGCGACAGGATGATCGCCCCGACGGTCATCAATTTCGGCCTCAGGCGCGTCGCTGACCCATCGATGACGGCCTCGATGTAGGACTGGTCGGGCCGCCGATTGTCCAATGCCGCGCGAATGAAGATCACCATGATGATGCCGGTCTGGACCGCCACGGCAAACAGCGAGATGTACCCGACGACCACCGCCGTCGTCATCGAGTAGCCGAGCATCCACTGCAGAAACACGCCGCCCACCATCGCGAACGGCACGGACATCAGGATGAGCACGGTCTCACCGACCGACTTGAAGGCGATGACCAGCAAGGCAAAGATGATGACGAGGGTCAACGGCACGATGACCCGCAGCCGCGCGCGCGCCACGGCGGCGTACTGATACAGGCCCGTCCATTCGATGGAGTAACCCGTAGGCAGCGTCAAGTTCTTCGCCAGAAAACGTTGCGCGTTGTCCACATAGTCCGGACCGGTCACGTTCTGCAGATCGACATAGATATAGCCCGCCAGCTTGCCGTTATCGTTGCGAATCATCTCCGGCATCTTCCGCACCGACACGTCCGCGATCTGGCCCAGGGGAATCGACCGCCCGTCGCCCGTGACGACCGGGGTGTTTCGAACCTTGTCGAGCGTATCGAGGTACTCGGGCGAATACTGCAGGCTCAACGGAACGATCGTGTTGCCGCTCTGCTTGACGCTCGCGATGTTGTCGCCGCCGATCGCGTACCGCACCGTCGACATCGCCTCGTCCACGGTGACGCCCTGCTCCGCCATCCGCGCCAGATCGTTCCGCACGTCCACGTAATAGCCTTCGGAGATGCGCTCGGCGATGACCGACTTGGTGCCGGGTAATCCGCGAAGCAGCCGCTCGATCTGTTGCGAGAGGTCCTCGATGACCGAGATCTCAGGTCCGGTGACCTTGACCCCGACCGGCGTCTGGATGCCCGTGGTTTGCATCATCACGCGCGCGCGAATCGGCTGGACCCACGCGTTGACGTATCCGATCGTCTCCACGGCCTTGTCCATCTCGACGACGAGCTTCTCCTTCGTCATCCCTTTTCGCCACTTCGACCTGGGCTGAAGAAGCACCGTCGTCTCGATCATGGTCAGGGGTGCAGGATCGGTGGACGTGTCCGCCCTCCCGATCTTGCCGAAGACGCGTTCGACCTCCGGGAACGCCTTCAGCTTCTTGTCCATCTGCTGAACGATCCACCCGGCCTCCCTGTTGGGAAGTCCGGGCAGAGTCGTCGGCATGTACAGAACGGAACCTTCATCGATCTCCGGCAGGAAGTCTCGCGGAAAGTTCCTCAACAGCAGGGCCGCCGGGATCAACACGAGCATGCCGGCGGCCGTAAACGCGTAGCGGTACCGGATCACCGCTCTCAACGCGGATCGATACGCCCGCACCGCCACGCTTTCCTGAAAATTACGACGGGCGACCGTGTCCGGCTTGAAGATCCACAGGACGATCAGCGGCAACAGGAAGATCGTCAGCAGGGTCGAGAACGCCATGGCAAACGTCTTGCTGTACGCCAGCGGATCGAACAGGCGGGCCTCGCGTTCCTCGAGGAAGAACACGGGCAGAAACGACGCGAGAATGATCAGCAGCGAGAACAGCAGCGGCTTGATCACGGACGCGATCGATCGGACGAGGATCTCCTGCCTCTCGGCGCGGCTGGCGGCGCCGTGCATCGACAACTCCGCCGTGCAGTTCTCGACAATCACGATCGTCGCGTCGGCGATCTCGCCAATGGCGATGGCAAGGCCCGCCAACGAGAACAAATTGATGGTCTGCCTGAAGCCGACGAGCGGCATCGCCGTGAACAGCACGCTGAAGAGGAGGATGGCAATCGGACCGGTGGCGGTTCGCACGTTGCGCAGAAACAGCAGCGTCACGACGATGAGCACGACCAGCTCGATGGCCAGCGTCTCGAGGAACTGCCTCAGCGTGGCCCAGATCCAGGCGGACCGATCGTAGGTGGTGACGATGTCGATGCCCGGAGGCAGCGAGGCGCGGATCTGCTGGAGCTTCTGCTCGAGCGAGCGCGTAATCGCCAGGACGTTCCGATCCTGCTCCATGACGGCAATGCCGCCTACGACTTCACCGGCGCCGTCGAGATCGACGGTGCTCCGCCGCTGGTCGTAGCCGACCTGCACGTAGCCGATGTCCTTCAAATGGACCGATTGGCCGTCCGGCCTGCGGCCGACAACCAGCAGCTCCAGCTTGTCCAGGTCCTCGTTGTTGATCACTCCACGCAGTTGATAGTCGCGGTTGGTGACTTCGATCATCCGCCCGCCCGTTTCTTGGAAGACGGCCTGAACGGCACCGATCAACTGCCTCAGAGAGATGCCGGCCTTGGCGAGCAGCGGCGGGAAGATCTTCAACTGATATTGCTTTTCCAGTCCACCGACCGACGCGACCTCCGAGATCCCGGAGACCATTTGCAGCGCCGGCTTGATCTGACTCTCGTTGATCAGGCGCAGCTCGCGCAGGTCGCGAGAGCCATCCCGATCGACCAGTGCGTACTGGTAAATCCAGCCCATGCTGCTGGCGTTGGGGCCCAGAGTCACACTGGCGTCGGGCGGAAGCTGCGGCCGGATGATGTTGATCCGGTCGAGCACCAGTTGCTGCGCCCTGGCCCGCGTCGCGCCGTTGGCCAGGATGACGTAAATGAACGAGTACCCCATGTGCGAGGCGCCGCGAATCGATTGAATGTCAGGTGAGCCCACGAGCGCGCTCACGAGCGGCTCCGTGACTTCCGTTTCCAGCAGTTGCGGGCTGCGCGGCCACTTCACGTAGACGACGATTTGAGGATCGGAAATGTCGGGAATCGCGTCGAGCGACGCGGTCCGGATCGCGTAGAGGCTGAACAGGGCGCCCGCTGCGACCAGGAGCCAGACCACGGCCCTCCAGCGGATGACGGCTCGAATGGCGGCGATGATCATCGGGGCAGCGGCGTCTGGGGGCCCTGTTCCGTTCCCTTCAGCTTGTGCTCGGCGTCGATGAAAAAGCTGCCGAAGGTGACGACTTGATCGCCGTCCTTGACTCCGTCGAGAACCTGTGTCTGGAGCTCGCCCTGAATGCCGATGTGAATTTCCTGCGGGACGTATTCCCCAGGGTGCTGCTGCACGTACACCATGTGCCGGTCGCCCTCCTCGATGATCGCCTCGTTCGGGACCAGGAGAAACGGGCCGCGCTCGACGACGATCTCGATGACATAGAGGACCGTATTCTGCCGTCCGGTGGACGCCAGCGACGCCTCGACCGTGACGCCGTCAGGATGAGGGATGACGCGTGTGACGAACGCCTGGTACATAGACGATTTCGAGCTGGGCGGGAAAGCGCGCGCCCGCTGTCCGACTTTGACGAGGGCCGCGTCCGGCCCGGACAGAGAAGCGGTCAGGATCTTCCCGGTCTTGTCGATCGTGCCTGCCGTACGGATCCAGGTCTGCACCAGTCGCGGCGACACCGTGCTCACCGTCAACGTGAGAGCCTCGGCTTGCGACTGCGTGACGGTCGTGCCACGAGGGACGAGCCGGGTGTGCTCCCTGACGCCTTGAGCCGCGGCCGGTTGGGCCGCCACCAAGGCGATCAGGAACAGGGGCGAAGTTAAGACAGCTTCTAAGGCGCGCCGACAGAAACTCGCTTCATCTATCACGATTCCGGCCTTAGAAGATGTCTAGTGGCAGTAGTTGTCTTTGCTGTCCATGATGTGCGTCCCCCATGGATACAGACCCACGTTCATGATCTTCTCGATCGCTTCCGTCTTGGCGTCGATGATCACGACGGCATTTTCGGTGGAATCGGCCAGGTAGATCTTCTCGTCGGCCGTATCGGTCGTCGCCGTCTCGAGCTGGACGTTGGTGCCGATCTTCAATCGTCCCGCCGGCCTCAAGGTCTTCATGTCGTAGACGTACACGAACCCGGTGGTCGAGCTGATGACAAACGCCTTGCCTCCGGCGAAGTTCACGCCGGTCATGTTCGGCCCGGCTTCCAGAGTCGCCGCGACCTTGTTCGCCTGGAGATCGATGATGGAAATGGTCTCGTCTCCATTGTTGGGGACGACCGCGTACTTGCCGTCGTGGCTCATGTAAGGCCGCCACGGCGCCTTGCCTACCCTGATCACCTTCACGACCTTGTCCTCGCGAGGATCGATCACCCCGACCACGCCCAAATCGGTGTCAGCCGCGTACAGAAACCGGCCGTCGTTTGTGATTTGCGGGACATTGATCCCCTTGATGTCGCCCAGATATTTCGCGGGGTCGAGCTTCGCGACGCCGGGGACCTCGGCAATCTGGATCTTCTTCAACAGCTCATGACGCCGCACGTCGATGACGCCCACCCAGTGCGCACCGTAATTGCCCACGTACGCCTTCGAGCCATCCGGCAGGAATACGGTGTTGAGCGGCTCGACGAGGCCTGGAATCGTCTTGATCTTCGTCAGGGAGACCATGTCAATGACGGAGATCGAGTCGCCTTGCGGGTTGCCCTGATAATACCAGCGGCCGTCCGGCGAGAACGCCAGATGTTCCGGCGCGATGTCGACGGGGATCACCTTGACGAGCTCCAACGTCCGCGCGTCGATGATGTAGGCCTTGTTCGCGCGTGTTCCACCCGTGACGACGTACCGGCCGTCCGGCGACATCATCACCATGTGCGGGTTGACGTTGTTGCCGAGAAAGGTCTTGCCGACGATCTTCTTCGTCTTGATGTCCATGAACGCGATCTCGTTCGAATCGCGGTTGACGATCATCACCACCGTCGTCGGGTCGGCGACCTTGACGGTGGCCGCGCGCAAGCGGGCACCTGCGAACGCGGCGCCGACCGCGAGAACGGCCGCACCCACGACGAGAATCCGTCTTGCCGTCACCATTGCTGCTCCTCCTGACATCGAAATCAAAACCTTAGAATCTCGCCTGCAGACGCACGGCAGGCACGAGGAACGCGACCGATTTCGTCCCCGCGGGCGTCTCGAACACGTGCTGCACATGGAGCGACAGCCGCAGCTTCTCTGAAATCTGGAAGTTGTAATACCCTTCGGCCAGCTTTTCATGGTCGCCCGATGCCAAATCCGTCTGGGCGTAGCCGACGCCCCAGATGTCCAGCGGACTCAGTACGAAACCCTTCTGAAACTGGAACCCGGCGCTGTAGAAGCGGTCGCGACCGCTCCCCGCCTCCGCGCTGCCATAGCGGCCAAACAGCCCGAAGATGGGCGTGAGCTTCTGATCGATGCTGACACCCACCGCGGATTTGTTGCGCTCCGTGCTGTTATCGTTGCGGATCCACACTCGATAGTTTCCTTCGGACAAGCCGCGGGGACGCGCCACGTAGTCCACCTCGGCCAGCGTGTACAACGATTGTGACAGATTGGTCGCGTCGCTGTTGCTCTGCTGCAAGCCCGCTTTGAAGGCGAAGCCGTTTTTGGGATCGAACACGCCGACGACGCCTGAGCCATTGGTGGCCAATCCGAGCGCAGGATTGTTGACCAATGCGTCGCTGATGAACTGGCTCGTTTCGTCATTGGCGACGAAGTTGCGATCGAAATAGTTGGTCAAGTCAAGGCGTCCGGCACTGATGGCCAGTCGTTGACCGAACAGCTCCGTTCTCAGCCACGCCTCACGAATGTTGATCTCATTCTGACGAACGAGCCGGGCGGTATAGCTGTTGAGCAGTGTGAGCCCATGAATCTCCGCATCAGGCGGCGCACCGCTCAGCCCGACGACGTCGGCGAAGAAGCTCGTGTATTGAGCAAGGCCGGCGGAAAAGAGCAAGTCCGCCGACGATAGCTGATAGGCGTGGCGGTTGGCCTGTGCCGGAGCGCCGGTCGTCTGCTTGGCAAACTGCGTGACGCTCGCGGCGCTGACCCCGACCGCAATCTTCTTGCTGTCCTGATCAGCGAACGCCTGTTCGAGCTTCTCGCTGAGCCACTGACGGCGGTAGACGCGTTCCCTCTGGTAGGTCACCACCTTCTTCGCGCCTGCGATCGGCTGATCGTATTGGTTGCCGTTCTTGTCGGTGTAGACCTCGATCCGCTTGACGCGTGTTTCGGGCTCCGAGAGGACGGTGCCTGACTCGAGGTCGCTGATGCGCTGTTCGAGCACCTTGATACGATCCAGCAGCCCCTGCACGCTCGCCACGGTCCCGGCCGCTGGTGCGGCAGCGGTTTCGGCGCCAGGAATCTCGAGTGGCTGCAGGTTGACCGCCACGGTCTGCGGCTGGGTCGAGACTGTAATCTCCGCTGACGAACGCTCAAACCCACTGGAGTCGACTTGCAGGACGTACTGGCCGGGCGACACTTGATCGAATGAGAACGTACCGTCCGCACTCGACTGTGTCGTGCGTTCCGCGCCTGCCATTCCGGGCATGTTCGCCATGCGCGGCATCGCCGGCGTCCCCGGTGGAGGCAGCGATCTCAAGCTCACTTCCGCACCCGGGATGACACCACCTTGCGCGTTGGCGACTCGCCCGCTTACTGACGTCGTTTGAGCCGCTGCAGCAGTCGAAACCAGCACGAGGATCAAGATCCCGAGCGCAACACGAAACCTGTCCATATCAGGCACCTTCTCCAAGACGCTGCTCGCGCCCACAGCGTTCGGTTGTCCTGTCAACGAATGGTAGCTATGATGAATCGTAGCCATTGAGCAAGCGCTTCCGCCTGAAGAGTTTCTGAATTCTTAGTCAGGATGATTCAGCCGCCGATGGCGATCCAGTAACCACCCTCAACGCTTGCTGGACCGCGTGACGCGGCGCCTGGGTTTCTGCTCGGCGTCGGTCCGCCGCGCGCGTGCCTTCCCTGCCGGGGACGCCTCGAACGACCGCGCAAGCGCTTCGAACATCGTGATCCCCTGCTTCAGCAGCGCGTGATCGTCGGCGTGGGTCCGCCGGAGGCCCTCGACCAGTCGACCCACGGCTGGCGCTTCGGCCGGCCCGTAGCGGGTTTCCTTCGTGTCGAGATCGTGCACGATGTGCCCGATGCGCCCGATCGCCGGATCGGTGAGCCGAAACCGCTGCGCGAGGGTTTCGAACGTGCAGAGCGACCCGTGATGGCTGAATGCGCCGGTGTACATGTCGAATGGCACGTCCGCCTTCGCGGGGGTTTCAACAAAGCCGAAGGTCGCCTTCGGGTCGATGAACCGGCGGATCAGCCACGCCGAGGCCATCCGATCCACTCCGGGGCGTGGCCGTGTGACCCAACGCCGGTGACGAAAGTCTGCGGGGTGCAGGGA
>JAHFUI010000303.1 GCA_023265175.1 Acidobacteriota bacterium | reverse complement strand
TGTCCCGTTCCCGAGAATCAGCGGACGATCGCGATCCGTCCGTCGACCGCCGGCGAGACGTCCCCTCTCTCCGCCAGGGACTTTTCGAGCGCGGTGACAATCAAGTCCCCTGCCTCCGGCCCAATCAGCACCTGCTGGTTGACGAACATGCCGTAATCATCGCCGCCGATCAGCATGTAGTCGGTGATCGCGACGGTGTAGGTTTTATTGGGATCGAGCGGCTGGCCGCCGACGCGTACATCGCTGACGCGATTGCCGGCCGGCGCATTCGGCGCGACGCGCATGGTGAGGCCGGACACTTGTGGAAATTGTCCGGCGGTCCCCGGCAGCTTCGAGACGCCGTTGTTGAGCGCCTGCAGCACGATGCGGCCGGGCACGGCGACTTTGCAGATCACGCCGCCAAAAGGGTGCATGTCGACGATCGCCCGGCGCGTGAGCGGGCCCGGCTGATACACGCGATCGCCGCGGATGCTTCCGGCGTTGACGATCGCGATATCCGCCCTCGCGGCGGCGCGCATCACGTCCGCGAAGAGATCGCCGAGGTTGGTCTCCGCCGCGCGTATGCGAACGCTGTCTGCATCGAGCGGCACGCGCGTCGTGGCGACGATGGTGTTCAGCTCGGCGCCGAGACGGTCTTCGTAGGATTTCACCACCGCGGCGGTTCGCGGCTCGTCCGCGAGTGCGCTCGTGATGGGCACGATCTCGAAGAACCGCTCCACGATTCCAGACGGTTGCCGGTTCACGTCGATCCGCGCCACGAATTTCGCGTCGGAGCCCGCTTTGCTGATGAGCGTCCGGTTCTCCGTCGCGGTAAGCGGGTAGTGCTCATGGCCGCCGATGATGAGATCGATCTGCGGAAACCGCTGCGCGAGCGCGCGGTCGTCCGCGAACGCCAGATGCGTGATCGCGATGATGACGTCGGCGCCTTCGCGCTGCAGCGAGGGCAGATAGGTGCCGGCCGCTTCGAGCGGATCGACGAGCCTGACATGGGTCAGCTTATCCGGGCTGATTTCCGATGTTGTCAAACAGAGTCCGATGAACCCGACTTTGAGTGATCCGAACGTCTTGACCAGATAGGGCAGGGCGCCGCCGATCGGTCGTCCGGTGTTGGTGTCGATCACGTTGGAGACGATCCACTGCCATTTGGCCTCGCCCATGCGTTGAATCAAGACGTCCACGCCGAAGTCGAACTCGTGATTGCCGAGCGTGGCGAGGTCGAGGCCGGCGGCGTTGAGCGCCGCGACCATTTGCTCGCCTTTGAACACGCTGGAAGCGACGGAGGGCGAGAGGAAATCGCCCGCGAGCACGAGCAGCGGCGTCCGCCGCGCCGCCTCGAGGTTCTGCTTCATCGTCGCGACACGCGCCAGACCGCCGGCTCCGTCGATGGGAAGCGTCGAGTACACGTCGTTGATCTGCAGGATGGTCAGCGGCGCGCCGGCGCGGGGAGACGAGGGCTCCTCTTGCTGGGCGAAGACGGTCTCCGCTCGCAGGTGGCATCCGGCTTTAGCCGGACTACAGACGATCGCAACGGCGAGGAGGGTGACGCTGAAGATCCAACGTTTCATAGTTGTGCGATCCATGCCGATACCTGCGACAAATCGACGTTGCCGCCGCTCAGGATCACGCCGACCCGTTTGCCGGCGACGGGCACGATGCCGTCGAGGGTCGCAGCCGCGCCAAGCGCGCCCGTCGGTTCGACGACCAGCTTCAGCCGCTCCCACAAGTAGAACATGGCTCGCAGCAGCGCGGCGTCATCGATCGTCGTCATGTCGCTGACGTGCTGAAGCATCAGCGGGAACGTCAGCGAGCCGAGCGACGGTGTCCGCGCCCCGTCGGCCACCGTGCGCGGATTGTAGGTTGTCTGGAGCTGCCTCGACCGAAACGACCTCGTCGCATCGTCGCCGGCCGCAGGCTCGACGCCGACCACACGGCATTGTGGCGATAAGCCGCGTGCCGCGAGCGCCGATCCGCCAAGCAGGCCGCCGCCGCCGCATGGAACGAGCAGCAGATCCAGCAGGCCGACTTCCTCGAACAGTTCGTGTGCCGCGGTTCCCGCGCCGGCGATGATGTGTGGGTGATCGTACGGAGGAATGACCGTGAGGCCGCGCTCGCGAGCCAGCCGTCGTCCGATGGCCTCGCGATCGTCGCGTTCACGGTCGTACAGGACGATTTCGCCGCCGTACCCTTCGGTCGCCTGGCGCTTGACGGCCGGGACGTCACTCGGCATGACGATGAGGCGCGGGATGTCGAGGAGTTGACCGGCCAGCGCCACCGCCTGCGCGTGGTTCCCCGACGAGAACGTGAGGACGCCGCGGCGGCGCTCGTCGGCGGACAAACGGGACAGCGCGTTGTACGCGCCGCGGAACTTGAACGCGCCGGCGCGCTGCAGATTCTCGCATTTGAAGAACACGTCGGCGGCCGTGCGCGTGTTCACGGCACGCGAGGTGGCGATCGCCGTGCGATGCGCGACACCGGCGATCTGGCGCGCGGCGCTCTCGACGTCGGCGAACGTCGGCAGGTTCATGTGTCTCGTCTCGAGAAGGATCGAGTTGTTCGACCAGGCGCCGGGAGTTCAGACGCGGGCGAACGTGGTGCGTAATGATCGTTAACCATGCTACACTGAGGGTTGCTCAAGCGACGGTGACGCGGGGTGGAGCAGTCCGGTAGCTCGTTGGGCTCATAACCCAAAGGTCGCGGGTTCAAATCCCGCCCCCGCAACCAAATTTGAAACTGCGTGGAGACTCTTTGGAGACACGCGGTCACAGAAACAGGGCCGATCAGCTTCCCGATGCAAGGTGAAGCGGTCGGCCTTTGTTGCTCCAGCTCGCCTCCAGTCCTCTCCTGAGTTCTTCGTCGGTAAGGGAAGAAGTTCT
>JAHFUI010000037.1:3627-29860 GCA_023265175.1 Acidobacteriota bacterium | reverse complement strand
CTGCTCGCCACCGGTGGGACCGCGCGGGCGACCGCCGATCTGGTCAAGCGTTTAGGTGGGGAAGTGCACGCGCTTGCGTTCCTCATCGAGCTCGTGGCCTTGAACGGCCGGCAGCGGCTCACGAGCGAAACTGTGCATTCCGTACTCAAGTATTAGCGCTGACGGAATGCTCCTTCTTCTTGCGGCGGTCATCATCGCCGTCTCCATCGGGTGGGGATGCCGGCACATCGCCTCCGCGGTCGCAACGGCGCGCGAGGCGGGCGCATCTGCCCGAACGCTGCAGGTGTTGCAAATGTTCGCGCCGGCAGTGGGCGCGGCGGCCGGCGATCCTCGTGCCATCCTCGTCTGGGAACCGCTCGCTCGAACGGCGCGCCAGCTCTTTCCTGAAGAATTCGCGCAGATCGATCGCGCGTCGGGCATCTCGTTTCCGTTCGGTGTCGATCGCATCCAAGCGGCGCATGCGCAGTGGACGGCGGACTGGCTGGCCTGGGAACGGACCCACGATGCGGAGTACAAACTGAAGGCGGCGGCGGTCGAAGAAGAGCTCGCGCGATCCGAGGGATCGTCTGTTGTGCGCGCGCGGCTCGATTCCGTCGAGCGCGACAAGCTCGATCTCTACCAGCGGCGCTACGCCGAGTACGTGCGCGTCAGCAAGGCGCTGCAGGCGCTGACGACCGGAAGGGGCTGTTAGTTAGGGGCGCCGGCGGGTGTCAGCCCGCTTGCGCGCTCCGCTTTCAGGACGCCCTTCGCTTCGAGCCACGGCCGCAACGCGCGGGGATTTGTTCCGAGGGAAGAACTGCGGGTCGTCACGGCGTGGAGGAAACGGCGATGAGATGCATCCATTGCGGCGCGGGGCTGAAGAGCACCCGCGGGGCCCATCGCTACGGTGAGTCGGGGCTCTCGAACGTCACGCTATTGAACGTCGAGCTCCGCACGTGCGCGGCGTGCGGGGACCGCGAGGTCGTCATTCCGAAGATCGAACAACTCCACAAACTGATCGCCCATGCGGTCAGTCTTCGCGGACCTGACTGGAAACGCGGGCCGCGTAAGGGTCCTCGACGTCGCGCAGCATGGCGGTCCCGTCGAGGCCCGCGACCGGCGGAACTTGCAGCCAGCGACGTCGCGACGATGTGCCGTTCTCTGGCCATCGAGAGGTTGGGAGCCCGAACGCCGTTCTGTGTCGCTGGTGAGCCGCGCGTCTCCGCTGGGCGACACACGAAGACGGGCCTTGTGGTTGTCCTGCTATGTGCTCACACTGCAACCACGATGGCGCGCACGCGACGTGAACTCCTGGACGATCGGCGGCCGGGCCCCCTTCCCGATATTCGGCCATCGGGCGACGGCCTGACCTGGTGTTGCACGGTGAGGGGACAGCCGCGCGCAGTGCGTTTGGTTCTGCGGGCCAGTCCGGACGGAGACTGCTGGGCGTCGATTACGCCGCCCGCCGACGCGCCGCGCAAGCAGCCCGCATCCCGGTGACTCGCCGCGACTAGTGGATCGGGATCCGCTCGCCCCTGAAGGCAACGCAAACCCAACACGCCACCGGATGCGGACGAGGAAGGGCGCGCGCGCGTGCGCGATCGGCAGGAGCGCGGCATCGCGCACTACCGCAACCCCGCGGCAGAGGAGTCGGTCGTGTGAGCTGTATCACGGGCCGTCGGAGATAGAACTCGCGACGGGGATGCTGGCGAGCCACGATGAGCGGACCGCCCTCGCGAAGCTCGAGGCCCTCGCGGCGCTCGGGCGCCAATGGTTGGCCGCTGCGAAGCCCGGCATCGTGCCGCCCCTGCCGCTGCCGGAGGACGTGCCGGAGTAACGCACCGGCCGACTTCGATGGAGCGGTTCGATACCGGGAACAGTGGCAAAGTCGTGGCAAGGGCGACACCGATAGAGCGACCCCCCGTTGGCCACGGCGAGTCGGAGGAGGCTGGTAAAGACTTGCTACACTATGGGGTTGGAAACGAATTGCGCCCGTAGCTCAGGGGATAGAGCACCCGCCTCCTAAGCGGGGGGCCGGCAGTTCAAATCTGCCCGGGCGCACCACATTCTGAGGGTTGTGGATGGCGAAGTACTGTCGGGCGCGAACGTAGGCTTCTACGCCCCACTGGATTCAAACCAGCGGCCCGCGCCTTGGAAGTCCGAGGCGTAGGCCAACCGAGCCATCGGGTGCGCGCATCGTTCTTGAATCACTGTCGCCTCCAACAGCGCATAGGTGAAGGCGTTATCGCGGGCAGTCGAAAATGGGACGACCCCGACGCGTCGCGATCACAGCACCATCTGGTCGCGTCCGACGATCACTTCGCCGGAAAAGTTCTTGCGCACGTCCTCGATGTACGCGGTATCGGGAAACTCCGCCAAGCCCGGCCTGTTCGAGCCGGGTAAGAGATGCGCGAGGACGACCGTCTTGACCCTGGCTTCGGCGGCCATGCGGCCGACATCAGCGGTGGTCGAATGAGTCTCGGCCACGTGACGCGAGATGCTGTTGGCGTTGCCGTTGTCCGTGTCCGCCTTCGCGCGCGCCATCATGGTCTCGTAGATCGTGAGATCCATCACCTCGCACACGAAGAGGTCGGCGCCTTTCGCCAGCTCGATAAGGTTCTTCGAGTACGCCGTATCGCCGGAGATCACGATTGAGCGGCCGGGCGTGTCGAAGCGGTAGGCGATCGAGCGGTAGGGCATCTGTTGCCTGGAGCGCTCCGGATAGTGCGCGTTCTCGACGGAGGTGACGGTCACGCGCTGGTCTTTGAAGGCTTCGGCGGGTGCGGCGGTGGCCGCGAGGTCGTGGCCGTGGAACAGCGCTTCCGGCCGGACCGTACGTCCTTCATCGACAATGCGGATATCGGCATTGGCTTTGAAGAACGCGAGCGCGCCCGCCACCATCGCAGCCGTGCCGTGCGGGCCGTACACGTCCGTCGGCTCGGAGCGCGAGCCGGTCCACTGATGCGTGAGGAGCGCGGCAAGATCGGCCGTATGGTCGTCGTGCAGATGCGTGACGAAGATCGTCGCCAGTTGCTGGTAGGCGATCCCTGAAGCGACGAGCGCGCGCAACGTGCCGTATCCGCAATCCACCAGGTAGGAGCGGCCGTCGACGGTCAGCGCGTACGCGGCCTCGCTGCGCCCGAGGTTGACGCTCGGACCTCCCTGCGTGCCGAGGAGCACGAGCTGCGTGCCGCGTGGCGCCGGGGCCGGGCCGGCGCCGCGGCCTCCGCCGGCCTGGGCGGAGACCCCCGGTATGGCGAGGAGCGAGGGCGCGAGCTGCGCCGTCGCGCCGAGCACGGCGAGACGGCCCGCTTGTTTCAAAACATCGCGCCTGCCCTTGTCGGTCGGGCGATCCTTCATCACCTTAGCTCATAGCGCTGTCAAGGCGTGCACACGGCGCCGGTGCAAATTAGCCCCGTTGGAGCAGATGTCGCCATTCAGCGCCGAGGCGCCGGCACGGAGACGGCGTCCGTCCTGATACGTGATGCTTCCGGCATTCGCGGTCGGCGTGCCGTGCCGCGAACGCCATCTGACGGCTGCCAGCCTAGTCGACCTTCACGCGCCGCCGGAACTGCTGGTTCTCGTTGCAGATGAACTCGATCGGTTCCTCGTCCACCATGATGCGCTGATCGACGCGGACCGTGAACGGCTTCGTGTACGCCTTCGGGTCATCGAGGGTCGTGTCGATGATCAAATGGCCGAAGGTCGGCCGACTGATGCGCTCGGTGAACTTCGCCTGCTCGGTGTACGGGCTCCCGTTGACGTCCAGCCACGCGTCGTTGGCGCTGTCTTCCGCGCCGCGCAAGTTGTTCGTCTCGACGACGAGCGTGTCGCCCTCCCAGTGGCCGACCGAGTAGCCGTACCACCAGGGCTGCGGATCGCCCAACGGCGGCAGCTTCCGTCCATCCATGTAGATGTGCCGCAAGCCGTAGTTCGCTTCGTACTCAATCAGGATCAGCTTCGGCGTCTGGATGATCTTGCGCGGCTGCGGCTGCTGGTGGAATTGCAGGAAGCCCATCGGCATGCAGTTCGCGTCAGGATTTTCCTTATCGATGGTCGCCATCCGGTGCTTCTTCAGCTCCGCCGCCCACGGCTGGTACGGCAGTCCGCCGGGGATGTTGCCGCCGGCTTCAAAGAACGTGGCGACGGGCGGCCCGTTCGGATCGAACGGGAAGGGCGCGGTCGCCGGCTCGAGGGACACTCCGCCTCGTCCTCCCCCCGGGAGCGGTCCGCCGCCGCCGGCGTCTTGCCCGCCTTCCACTCCGCGTCCTGCCGGGGCGCCCGGTGCTCCTTGTGCGCCCGGTCCGCCCTGGCGCTGGCCTCCGCGCCCGCCTCGTCCTGGTCCGCTATTAGCGCGCATCCAGACCCCGGACAGATCGGGCTTCCCGTCAGCCGTGCGCGGCGTCGGCGCGTCCATGCGCACCGCGCCTTTCTCGTCGCGCGGGACGCTGGCATCCGGGTATTTGGGCCACTGCGCCGCGATCGATACGGAACAGACCATCACAACGCCCATCACGGCGGAAATTGCGCTCTTCATTTCATCCTCTCAGTTGTCAGCCTCTCAGTTGTCAGCCACGCTGCGCGAGCCGGCTTCATTTTACTGAATATGACCTCGGTTTTCACCATCAGGGCATGCACGGGGTGGCGCCTCGGCAGAGTGAATCGTTGAAGAGCCATCGGACCGCCGCTCGATTCGCTTGAGGCGGATGCGGTTGTCGTTCGGGTCGCGGCTCTGGGACGCCCAGATGCGGACACTGTCGCAGCGGGCGAGCGCGTGCTCGAGAACGCCCTTCTGTTGAGCCGCGCGGGGACAGCCCGCTCATGCCGCTAATGCACCGCTAATGCTCATAGTGAGACACAAACTTCAGCCGCGCCATACGCTCGAAGTCCCTGTCGAGCGACCACACCAGCGCGCCCCTCACATGAATGCGATCGGTAACCGCACCGACTTTTCGGTCTACCGTCTCAACGATCGCAAGCCGTTTCGGATCCTGCCGGAGACCGAGTGAGCTTAGAATCAATCGCATGGGATATCGCAGTGAGCTCGAGGCGCGGCTCGCAAAAAAGACGACGAAGGCCATCGTCGACTACCAGATGCTCGAAAACGGCGACCGCGTCATGGTCGGTCTGTCCGGCGGCAAAGACAGCTGGGCGTTGATGCAGCTCCTCGACGTCTTGCGCCAGCGCGCCCCGATCCGCTTCTCGCTCGTCGCCGTCAACGTCGATTCCGGTTACGAGGGCTACAAACACGACGTGATCGCCCGCACGTGCGACGCGCGCGGATGGAAGTATCGGATCGAACACACCGGCATTGGTGAGGTCATCGAAGACATTCTGGACGCTGACGCGACGCCATGCTCGCTATGTGCGCGTTTCCGGCGCGGAGTGTTGTACCGGATCGCGAAGGAAGTGGGCGCGACCAAGATCGCCCTGGGTCACCATGCTGATGACTTCATCGAGACGCTGCTCTTGAATCTGTTCTTCGCCGGGGCGTTGAAAGCGATGCCGGCCAAGCTCGTGTCCGACGATGGGGCGCACGTGATCATTCGGCCGCTTGTGTACATCGGCGAGGAGGAGGCGCGGCAATATACGAAGCAGTCCGAGCTGCCGATCATCGGCTGCTGCTGTCCGGCGTGCGGCGACCTGGGCCTGCAGCGGCAGCGGACGAAGCGCCTCATCATGGAGCTGGAGACAGAGCATCCCGGCGTCCGCCAATCGATGTTGAAGGCGCTGGCGAATGTGGCGCCGCGTCATCTGCTCGACACGCGCCTGAACCCGCCGGCGGAGCTGCGGGCGAGAAATCTGGTAATTGGGTAATGGTCCGGTGACGCTGCTGCTCGACAGCAAAAGGCGGTTTTGATGACGCGGATGCTCGCGATGCGAATCCTTCACACTTTACTTTTGACTTTTTCCTTTTGCCTTTTAACTTTCCTGCCCGCGGCGGCTCAGCAACGGCCGTTGGCCACCGAAGATCCCGAGCCGATCGGCGCCGGGCGCGTGCTCCTCGAGGGCGGCATCGACTATGCGCACGATCAGCACTATCCCGTATCGGGGCTGGAGGGCAACCTCTGGCGCATCCCGACACTCGGTGTCAGCATCGGCCTCAGCTCGATTGCCGAGCTGCAGATCGATGGTGGCTTGTACGAGCGTCTCGACGTCACGAAACGCAATCTGAATGCGCCGCTGTCCTCGCTGGTCACTCTCGCCGGCACGACCACCAACGATCGTGAAGACATCGTGGTGGCCACGAAGATTCGCCTGCTCTCGGAGACGATGGGTCGGCCGGCGATTGGCGTGCGATTCGCGACCAAGCTGCCGAACGCGTCGAACGAGAGCGGCCTGGGCCTCGATACGACCGATTTCTTCATGTCGTTTCTCGGCGCGAAAACGGTGCAATCCGTCCGTGTCGTCGGCAACGTGGGATTCGGGATCCTGGCGGACCCGACCGTCGGGAATCGTCAGAACGACGTGTTGACGTATGGACTGTCGTTTGCCCGCGCGATGACGCAACGGGCGGAGCTGGTAGGGGAGCTCAACGGGCGCGTCTCGACGCGAAGCGGCGATCCGTTTCCCGGAACCGAGAGTCGCGGCCTGCTGAAATTCGGCGGCCGCTACACGCGGGGGACGGCGCGGCTCGATGCAGGACTGTTTTTCGGGCTCACCTCGAGGGATCCGACGATCGGCTTCACGGCGGGCGTCACCTACGTCTTCAACGCGTTCACGGTGCCTTGATTGTCGTAAAAGCGTTTCACCGCCGCCCTCTCTTCACGCCTTCGCTCTTCCGACCATCCCAATTCGTCTCCGATAATCTGCGCCGCTCGCGCCATCGCCGTGTCGCCGGGATAACCGAGCGCGCCCAGGGGCGTTCGGCGGATCACCGCGTCGGCTAACGTCACCGCCATCTCCTTGCGCACGGCCCAGACGAGCTCGGCGCCGATGACAGGCGACTCGTCGGCGAGACGCGTGCGCCAGCCTTCACGATCCTTCGCGAGATCCACGATGTCGCGATAACGCGATCCGTATGCGGCCACGAGGTGGGGGATGGTATCGCTCGGCAACCCGACGTCGCGGTCACGTCGCGCTTCGGCGATGGTGAGGGCGAGATCGCGTGCGCTGCCGCCAGGCAACGGGCGCGTCGCCGTCCGGCACCCGACACGCGGACGCTGCAGCTTCGCAATCCCCCGATCGACCACCCGCTCGGCGACCGCTCGGGCGGTGGTGAACTTCGCACCGGCGACGCTAAGCAGGCCGTCCACGCCGTCGGCCGCGTGATCATGGACGCGGTCGTGCCCTTCGAGCCGCACAGAGCCCGACGCCGTGCGTGCCGCGGGAACGATCCCGCGGTGCACCAGCGTGACATCCGCCATGGTCAGATCGAGGGCCGGGAATGCCTGATTCAGCTCGCTGATGAACGATTCGACGTCGCGAGGCGCCACGTCGAGTGCGGACGAATCAGTCGCTTGGCTCGATTCCCAGGTCCCGAACAGTGCGCGCCCGCGCCACGGGACGAGAAACAGATGCCGGCCGGATGCGGCGCGCCCGCCCAGCGCTTCCTCGCCGGCGTCGCGGCGCGTGACGAGGTTCATCGCTTTCAGCAGCGGCATGCGCGTCGAAATTCCAAGCGGTGTCAGGAGGTGGTCGACCGCGGCGCCCGTCGCATTGACGGTCAGATGGGCGCCGATGTCGAGCTCGCGGCCCGTCTGGCGATCGCGTGCCCGCACGCCGGTCATACGTTTACCGTTTGCCAGCGGCGAGATCGCTTCCACGTAATTCACCAACACGCCGCCGTGCTCGTCGGCTGCGGCAGCGAAGCTGAACGTCAGCCGATCGGATTCCGGCGTGATGTAGTCGGACCAGACCGCGGCGCCCGTCAGGCCTCGTCGACCGAGTCCGGGAAATCGCCGGGACGCTTCGGCGCGGGATACGACGCGTCCTGGCGGCAGGCGCAGGTCAGGCGGCACGCCTCGGTTGCGGTCACAGGCGACGAGTCGATCCAGCAGAAAACCAGCCCGCATCGCCGTCTTGCCGGCGAGCCACGACCGATAGAGCGGCAGCGCAAACGGCAGCGGCCGTACCGCGTGCGGCGCGATGCGCGCCAGCGTTGCGCGCTCACGGACTGATTCCCTCGCGCGGCCGATGTCAAGCGTTTTCAGATACCGAAGTCCGCCGTGAATGGTCCGGAGATGGTTGAATGAGCTGCCGCTGCCGAAATCATCGCGCTCGATCAGCGCCACCGCCAGCCCGCGCTCGGCCGCGTCGTAGGCGATCGCCAAGCCGTAAATACCGCCGCCCACGATGAGCACGTCGAACGTTCTTGCGGTCAGGCGATCGACATCGCGAATCATTGGCGGCGTTCGGGTGTTTCGATCGCTGACTCACTTGTGTCCATTGTGTCCTTTGTGGTGGCTCGGAGCCGGAATGGGCCATCGAGCCCGCGATAGTATAGTTTCTCCCGTGTCCATCATCGATGACGTGCGCGCGTACTGGAACCGGCACATTCACGATCTGGATATCACGCGGCATCCGGTGGGATCGCGCGGTTTTTTCGATGACCTCGACCAGTATCATTTCGAGAAACTCCATCATCTCTTACAGCTCGTAGACTTCGACGGGCACTCCGGCCGCCGCGTGCTCGAGGTGGGATGCGGCGCGGGAGTGGACCTGGCACGTTTCGCCAAAGGCGGCGCCATCGTCACCGGCATCGACATCGCTTCGTCCGCGATCGACCTTGCACGCGCCAACTTCGACCAGCAGGGTCTGCGCGGCGACTTTCAAGTGGCAAACGGCGAGCAGCTTCCGTTTCCAGACGGATCGTTCGACCTCGTGTACGCTCACGGCGTCGTGCAGTACACCGCAGATCCAAGGCGGCTGGTCGAGGAGTGCCGGCGCGTCCTCGTGCCGGGCGGCGAGGCGATTTTTCAAGTCTACAACCGGGTGTCCTGGCTCAATGCCCTGTCGAAGCTGATGAAGGTCGGTCTCGAGCACGACGATGCTCCCGTGCTGCTGAAGTTCAGTATTGGCGAATTCAGACGATTGCTCGATGGGTTTCGTGAGGTTCGAATCGTACCGGAGCGATTCCCGGTCAAATCACGGTTGCATGGCGGCTGGAAAGGGGCGCTCTATAACGGTCTCTTCGTGGGCGTGTTCAACGCGCTCCCGCGCCCGCTCATCCGGCGTTTCGGCTGGCATTTATTGGCGTTTTGTCGGAAGTGAACCGATAAACCCTGGCCTTTTTCGTGTCTCGTGTTTTCGTGGTTGCATTTGTTCGGGGATCAAATGCTTCGATTCGTGAAGACCCACGCGTACGGCAACGATTTCCTGTACGTTGAAAAACAGGACGTCACGGACGTGCCGCTTGTCGCGCTCGCCCGGGAGATGTGCGATCGGCACACCGGCATCGGTGCCGACGGCCTGATTCTGTACTCCAGGACTTCTGACGGCGCGACGATGTCGCTGTTGAACGCCGACGGCAGCCGCGCGGAAGTCTCGGGCAACGGGCTGCGCGGACTGGCCGCGCTGCTGCTGCGCGGCGATGACCGCGCGGGCGCGACTGTGACGATTCACACCGAAGCCGGCAGCAAGCTGTTGACGCCGATCGGCGAATCGCACACACGTCAGGTGTTTCGGGCCGCAATGGGACTGCCGGCGGACGTGCGCGAGATTTCGCTCATGGCCGGCGGCGAAACGCTCCGGGTCATCGTCCTCAACATCGGCAACCCGCAGTGTGTTGTGCTCGGACGCCTGCCCGACGAAGAGCGGTTTCGGCGTCTCGGCGCCGCACTCGAACATCACACGGTGTTTCCGGCGGGGACCAACGTCGAGTTCGCCGAGGTCGAAGCCCCGGATCGCGTGCGCGTGTTGATTTGGGAACGCGGCTGCGGCCCTACGAGATCTTCTGGGACTGGATCATGTGCGGCGCTGGTTGCGGCGGCCGCGTTCGGAGGCGCCGCGCGCGACGCTGAGATCATCGCGCCAGGCGGCGCCCAGCGCGTCGAATGGCTCGACGACAACGTCTATCTCACCGGCTGGGCGGAGGTTATCTGCGAGGGGGAGTGGCTGCGGTGAAGGATTGCCTCGGGCAAATCATTCAGCATCTGTTCGTGCCGCAGCAGAATCGCTTTGATTTGGTCCAGGTCGCCCTCAATTCTCGCCAGCCGCTGATAGGTTTCTGTCAGGTGCGTGAGAAAAAAGCCTGATTCTGAATCAGTAGCGCCATCGCCTGTTCCAGATTTCCCGCAGCACCATTGGATTTCCTAGCCACGGCATCCAGTCTACTCTCTCCGTTCGGCAATAAGCGACGTCATCCCATCGACGCTCGGGTCCGAATGTGGTTCCAACACTGAGCGGCATGCGCGTGCGGTGGGTGGATTACAGGTCGAGGACGTTCCCTTTGGATGTCGACTCTGAGGGCAGAATCCGCGTACGTGCGCCCGCGTCAGCTGTCAGATTTTCCGATGCAGGATCAGCGTCGCCGGCGCGGGGCCGCGCCGGTGGCCCCGTCCAATTCGCGCGCAACGCCCGCCAGATGGGCGGTCGAATCGTTTAGCGCCTTCGTCACGTCGTGGTAGCGACGCGCCTCGAGCGCTGCGCGCGCTTTTTGCAGGGCCTGATCCCCATCAGCGATGCTGCGTCGCGCGTCGGACAGCATCCGCGCCGGTTTGTGGACGGTCTCGGCGGCCTTCAGCCCGGCCTTCGCGGCGGCAAGCGCCGCGGAAGCGGCGGCAATTACGCGCTCTGCGTCGGCGCGCGCCGTCTTCTGTTGCTCGGCCGCCTCTTTCGTCGTGGTCTGCGCGCGGTCGCGGCTGTCGAGCGCGTTGTTGAGGGCGAGCCGATAGTCACGCTGCCCGACGGCCTCGCGTGCGCGCTTGAGCGCGTCTTCGGCCGCCGCGAATTCGCCGTGCGCGTACTCGTTGGCGCCCGCGGCGCGCGCCGTGTCGATGGCGGCTTGCGCCTGCTGCATCTCCTTGTCGGGGGGATCGTCTGCGCAGGCGGGCACGAGCAGAGTGGACGTGAGGAAGAGCACGAGCGTGAGCCCGCGCGCGCGCGCCATGGTTGCAGTATAGCGCCGGCTGTTCGCTTTCAGCTATGGGCTATAGTAGATGAGAGAGCTTTCACTGGACGATCGTCCGCGCGAAAAGCTCGCGCGCCACGGCGTGGCGGCGCTGGGCGACAACGAGCTCGTCGCGGTCGTACTGGGCAGCGGATGCCGCCGCACCAACGCGCTCGCGATCGCCAACGACCTGCTCGCCGCCCGCGGCGGCCTGCACGGACTGGTACGATCGACGTGCGACGATTTGGCGCGCGTCGCGGGAATCGGCCGTGTGAAGGCCGCGCAGGTGTTGGCCGCACTGGAGCTGGGCCGCCGAACGCTCGGCCGCGCGCCGAGCGCGCGGATTCAACTGAGGGCGCCACGCGATGCGGCCGCATACCTGCTGCCGTCGTTCGGCTCGCGCCCGGTCGAGCAGTTCGGTCTCATCCTGCTCGACACGAAACATCGCGTGCTGAGGACGACGGTGCTGGCGATTGGCAGCTTGAACACGAGCGTCGTGCAGCCGCGCGAAGTATTCCGGGAGGCCGCGCTTGGCGGTGCGGCGGCGGTCGTCGCGTTCCATAACCACCCTTCAGGTGATCCCACTCCCAGTCCCGACGATGTGGAGTTGACGCGGCGGTTGATGGCTGCGGGCATCGTGATGGGCATCGACCTGGCGGATCACATCATCCTGGGCGACGTGCGGTACTGGAGCTTCAAGGAGATGGGGCAGCTGTGATGAGCCGGAATTGCAATGTCTAGGATTCTGTATCTCGACTGCTTCTCCGGGATTTCTGGCGATATGCTGCTCGGCGCGCTGCTCGATGCCGGTCTGCCGCTCGATCGGTTGAGAGACGCGTTGGGCAGCCTCGTGGTCAACGAGTACGACATTGACGCCACACGCGTGCTGCGAGCCGGCGTGTCGGCCACGAAATTCGTCGTGCACGAGCACCCAGCACCGAGCACCCAGCACGATCATGACCACGATCATCATCACCGCGATCACGATCACGAGCATCACGATCATCCCCATGACCACGAACATGCGCATCCGCACCGGAGCCTGCCGGAAATCTTTGAGTTGATCGATCGCTCGGCGCTGTCGGCGGCCGGCCGCGAACGGGCCAGAGGGCTGTTCCGGCGCCTGGCCGAGGCGGAAGCGGCGATTCATCAGATGCCGGTCGAGCAGGTGCACCTCCACGAAGTCGGCGCCCTCGATTCGATCATCGACATCGTCGGCGCGGTGTTCGCGCTCGAATGGTTCGGAGCGGACCAGGTCGTATGCTCGCCACTCAACGTCGGAGGCGGGATGGTTAACTCGGCGCACGGGGTCTTTCCCGTCCCCGCGCCAGCCACGGTGACATTGCTCGGGGACGCGCCGATTTATGGCGGAGCGGTTCAGCAGGAGCTCGTGACGCCGACCGGTGCGCTGATTGTGTCGGCCTACGCGACTTCATTCGGGCCGATTCCGGCCATGTCGATCGAGCGGGTGGGTTACGGGGCGGGGGCGCGCGATTTTGCGTCGACGCCGAACGTGCTTCGGATCATGGTCGGGCGTGCCGCGGACAAGACGACCACGGATCGGGTCACCGTCATCGAGTGCGAGATCGATGACATGAACCCGCAGATCTTTGGCGTCGCCATGGATCGCCTCTACGAGGGGGGCGCGCTCGAGGTCTTCTACGCGGCGGTTCAGATGAAAAAGAACCGTCCGGGCACGCTGCTCACCGTCGTGGCGCCGCCCGAGCTGCGCTCGGCGCTCGCCGACATCGTGTTCCGTGAGACGACGACCATCGGACTGCGGCACTATGATGTCGATCGAGAATGCCTGCGGCGCGAAACAGTCACGGTTGAGACGCCCATCGGCGCCATACGATTCAAGGTGGCGTGGCGCGACGGCCGGATCATCAACGCGTCCCCGGAATTCGAGGACTGCGTCCGGCTCGCCGCGGCCAGCAATCTGTCGGTCAAAGAAGTCCAGGCGCTCGCCGTGAAGGCCTATCGATCGTGACCCGCTTCTTCCTCACCACTGCCATCGATTACGTCAACAGCCGGCCGCATCTGGGAACGGCCTACGAGAAGATCACGGCGGACGTCATCGCCCGCTATAAGCGTCTCTGCGGCGTCGACACGTACTTTCTGATGGGCAACGACGAGCACTCGCAGAATGTGTTCCGGAAAGCGGCGGAGGAAGGGCTGTCGCCGCTCGCCTACTGCGATCGGATGGAGCAGGAGTTCCGCGACACCTGGCGGCATCTCAACCTGTCGTTCGACGATTTCATCAGGACGACCCAACCGCGACACAAGGCAGGCGTGACCGCTCTCGCCAAACGGATTTACGATGCGGGCGACATCTACGAAGGCGTGTACGAAGGCTGGTACTGCGTTGGATGCGAGGCGTTCAAGCAGGAGAAGGATCTCGTCGACGGGAAGTGTCCGCTGCACCTCACGACGCCGCAGTGGATCAAAGAGAAGAACTACTTCTTTCGGCTCGCCAAATACCAACAGCCTCTCCTCGATCACTTCGCCGCGCATCCGGAGTTCCTGCAGCCGGCGATGCGCCGCAACGAGATCCTGCGGCTGCTGGAGGGCGGGCTCGAGGATATTTCGGTGAGTCGCGCCGGGCAGGCCTGGGGCATTCCGCTGCCATTCGACGCGGCGAGCGTCGTGTACGTCTGGTTCGACGCGCTGATTAATTACGCGTCGGCGGTTGGTCTTGGCAGCGATCAGCAGATGTTCGACCGCTGGTGGCCGGCCGATCTCCACATCATCGGCAAGGACATCACGCGATTCCACGCGGTGATTTGGCCGGCGATGCTCATGAGCGCCGGCGTCGCGCTGCCGCGCCAGGTGTTTGGACACGGCTTCATAACGTTCAACGGTCAGCGGATGAGCAAGAGCCTCGGGACTGCCATCGATCCGTTCGAGGCGGCTTCGCGGTTCGGACCAGATCCGCTCCGGCTGTATCTCGTGAAGGAGATCGCGTTTGGCGGCGACGGCGATTTCTCGTGGACACGATACGACGAGCGATACAACGTCGATCTCGCGAACAATCTCGGCAATCTGGTCAGCCGCGTCACCGCGATGGCCGACCGCTACCGGCAGGGTCGGCTCCTGCCGACCGGGGCGGGGTCGGACCGGCTCGTTCGGCTTGGTGAGCAGGTCGCCGCCGATTATCGGCATTCGATGGATGCGTACGCCCTGCACGAGGGGGCCGCGGCCGCCTATCGGCTGATTGACGGGACCAACGAATTCATCGCGGCGACTTCCCCGTGGGCGTTGGCGAAGGATCCCGGCGCTGCCGACCGGCTCACCCAAGTGCTGTTCGACGCGGCTGAAGCGATCAGGCTGGCCGCCGTGTTGCTCACCCCGATCATGCCGACGGCGAGCGCCGAGATCCTGCGCCGCGTCGGGGGTTCGAGCGACGGCCTTTGCCTCGATCGCGATGGGCGGTGGCGCAACAACGGTGAACGCGGGCTTGTGCAAGAAGGATCTCTCTGGCCTCGCAAGGAGCAAACGATCGTGACTGACAACCCGACACCGCCACCCAGCACGCAGCACCCAGCACCCAGCATCTCTGAAGCCGCCACGCCACGTATTTCCATCGACGACTTCATGAAAGTGGAATTGCGTGTCGCGAAGGTGCTTGCCGCCGAGCGCGTTCCGAAGTCAAGAAGGCTGATCAAAGTGCAGGTCGACGTCGGCACGGAGCAGCGGACGCTGGTGGCCGGCATCGCCGAGGCGTACGAGCCGGAGGCGCTCGTGGGCCGCTCGGTCGTGATCGTGTTCAACCTGCAGCCGGCGACGCTGATGGGCATCGAATCGAACGGGATGGTGCTCGCTGCGAGCCCCGACGGAGGTAAACCGACGCTGGTTTCCTTCGAAGACCCTCCGCCGCCGGGGACCAGGGTGAGATGAGAAAGTAAGGAAGTGAGGAAGTGAGAAGGCGGGGAAGTCACGAAGCGCTCCCGCAGCGTGACCGGTGTGTTTCTCACATCCTGCACATCCTCACTTTCCTACATCCTCACTTCCTCACTTTCTGGGTTCTAACAAGCCCATGATCGACTCACACTGTCACTTGGCCGATGAGGTCTTCGCCGCTGACCTGGAAACCGTTGTCAGTCGCGCACGGGAAGGCGGCGTCGAGCGGGCGATGGTGATTCTGGAGGCGGGGAACCAGAAGGAAGCCGCGCAAGCCCGCAGGCTCGATGATCTCTGGCCAGACGTCGTGACCGCGGTCGGCGTTCACCCTCATCAGGCGCACCTGTTCGCGCACGACCCCGTCCGCGCGGCGGCGATCGTACGGGACCAGCTGGAGGCCACGCCTTCCGCGCGCGCCATCGGAGAGATCGGGCTCGACTACCACTACGACTTCTCGCCTCGCGACGTGCAGCAGGCGGTGTTTCGCGCCCAGGTGCGGCTCGCCCGCGAGCTGCAGCAGCCCGTGATCGTCCACACGCGCGAGGCGGACGAGGACACCATCGCCATCCTCAAGCACGAAGGTGGCCGTACCGTGCGAGGCGTGTTTCACTGCTTCACGGGCAACGCCGTTCTCGCTCACGCCGCGCTGGAACTGGGCTTCTATGTCTCGGTGGCCGGGATCGTGACGTTCCCGAAAGCCGGCGATCTCCGGGAGACGCTGAAAACGGTGCCGCTCGACCGCCTGCTGACCGAAACGGACAGCCCTTATCTCGCGCCGGTGCCGTACCGTGGCAAGCGCAACGAGCCGGCTCATGTGGCGCAGGTCGTCGACACGCTCGCGGCCCTGCATGGTCTCGCGCCCAGCGCCCTGGCCGAGCAAACGGCGGCAAATTTTCGGGCGCTATTCGCTCCATGAATGTCATCCGCGTCAACCCTTTCAGACTGAGTGAATTAGACAGAACGCGCGTTGACACCCCTCTGGAATTTATGGTCAGATTGACGCGGCTCAGCTGAATACACGTGGAGAAATCTTCTCTCGACTTGTCGCAGATTTTTGACCCGATCCGCGCCGATTTGGAAAAGGTCGATCGCGAGTTCGAACGACACGTTCAGTCCCAGGTCGATCTCATTCCGAAGATCGGGCAGTACATCCAGACGAGCGGGGGCAAGCGGATGCGCCCCGCCGTGCTCCTGATGGCGTCGCGGCTGTGCGGCTACGACGGCGATCGCGCGATCCTGTACGCGGCGGTCGTCGAGTTCATTCATACGGCGACGCTGGTGCACGACGACATCATCGACGATTCGGATCTGCGCCGCGGCCGCCTGGCCGTGCACTCGCGGTGGGGCAACGACATCACGGTCCTGCTCGGCGATTATCTGTATATCAAGTCGATGGCGCTCGCGTTGACGCACGACGCCATCGAAGTGATCCGGCTCTTGTGCGATGTGACGCTCCGGATGATCGAAGGCGAGCTGTACCAGCTCACGAAGAACGGCGACGCCGACATCACCGAGGACGAGCACTTCGACATCATCCGGCGGAAGACGGCGTATCTGTTCGGCGGCTGCGCGCAAATCGGCGGCATGCTGGGCAACGTCGGGGCCGAGCGGGAGGAGGCGCTCCGCGAATATGGGTTCAATCTCGGAATCGCCTTCCAACTCGTCGATGATCTGCTGGATGTGACCGGCGACGCTGCGGCACTCGGGAAGCCGGTCGGCGGGGATCTTCGCGAAGGGAAGATGACATTGCCGCTCATCCATCTGCTGCAGCAGAATGAAGAGGTCGGCGGCCGGATTGTGCGCGACATCATCGGCAGCCGCACGGTCGCGCCGGGGCAATGGGAAGAGCTCCTGCGAACGCTCAAGGCGCACCGCTCGATCGAGTACGCGTATCGCCGCGCGTCGGAATTCGCCGCGCGCGCGAAGAAACCGCTGTACGCCTTCCCGCCCAGCTCAGAGCGCGACGCGCTGCTCGCGCTGCCCGACTACATCCTCACGCGCGATCGTTGATTACGCTCAGCCTGCCTCCGCTCACGCTCGAGATCGCCCTTGGCGACATCGCGGCTGAGACCACCGACGCGATTGTCAACGCCGCCAACAACGCCTTCTGGATGGGGTCTGGCGTCGCGGGCGCGATCAAAGCCGGCGGCGGACGCGAGATCGAGGATGAAGCGATGGCACAAGGCCCGGTCGAACCGGGCGAGTGCGTCAGGACGAAGGCAGGGCGGCTGGCCGCCCGTGCGGTCATTCACGCCGCGGTGATGGGACAGGACCTCAGAACGTCGGCCGACATCATTCGCCGGGCGACCCGCAACGCGTTGGCGCTGGCCGATACCCACGGTTTCGCATCGATCGCCTTTCCGGCCTTCGGCACCGGCGTCGGCGGATTCCCCCTCGACGCGTGCGCGCGAATCATGATCGACCAGGTTCGCGAGCACGCGGACGCGGCGACGACCGTGCGCCTGGTGCGACTCGTCCTGTTTGGACGACCGGCGTACGATACATTTGTCGACGTCGCGCGCGAGTTGCTCGGCCGCGACCGGTAAAATGCAACCACGAAAGCACGAAGACGCGAAGAAAGCGAAGCGCTCGGGCCTAAAACCGCCAGAACAGACCCGCCGTCGCATTGATCCGGTGTGTCACGCCCGTTCCGCTGAACGTCTCGAAGCCTGAAATCGGCGCTCCACTGAGCGTAGATGGAGAGCCTGAGAAGTTGCTGAAGCGCAAAAACGGCGTCGTGCCGAGCGTCAGGCTGGTATAGCCGGAGGCCGGGCTCACTTCTTCACAGTTAATCCAAATGGGATAATCGTCCGGCTGACGACCATGCCTCAGGATGATCCTGCCGCGCACATCGAAGAGCTTCGCAAGGCCATCCGCCATCACGAAGAGCGGTACTACATCCACAACACCCCTGAGATCTCCGACGAGGCGTTCGATCAGCTGCTGCACGAGCTCGAGCAACTCGAGGCCGAATTTCCGGACCTCGTCACCATTGATTCGCCCACGCAGCGTGTCGCCGGACGGCCGATCGCCGGGTTCACGACGGTCGAGCACGTGGTGCCGATGCTCAGTTTGGATAACGCCTACACCGAGGAGGAGCTGCGAGCCTTCGACGATCGGGCGCGGAAGGCAGTCGGGCCCGGCGGCGGCCCAATCGCCTACGTCGCCGAGATGAAGATTGACGGGTTGAGCATCGCGTTGGCATACGAAGACGGGACGCTCGTTCGGGGCGCGACGCGCGGCGACGGTGTTCGCGGCGAAGACGTGACGGTAAACGTTCGCACGATCCGGGCCATTCCGCTGAAACTTCGCGGCGGCCCACGGGGTCGGGTCGAGGTGCGTGGCGAAGTGTATCTGCCGCGCGCGTCGTTCGAGCGGATGAACCGCGAGCGCGAGGATCAAGAGGAGCCGCTCTTCGCCAATCCCCGCAACGCGGCCGCCGGCACGATGCGCAATCTGGATCCCGCCCTCGTCGCCAGGCGTGGTCTCTCGGCTTTCACGTATCAGGTCGTCGTCGGTTATGGGGACGGCCTTCCACCTTCGCGCGAAGCTTCGGCGGACCGCCGTAGCCTTGGCGGAGGCGGTCAGACCGTCCCGGGGCAGGGCGACAGCCACGCCGCGACGCTCACGGCGATGCACAGGTGGGGACTGCCGGTCGAGCCGCATTGGCGCCGATGCGACACCATCGACGCGGTCGTGGCGTTCTGTCAGGAGTGGGCCGAGAAGCGACGGACCCTCGACTTCGAGACCGACGGCGTTGTCGTCAAGGTCGACGATCTGGCGTTGCGGGAGCGACTGGGCGCCACGGCGAAATTTCCACGATGGGCGACGGCGTTCAAGTTCCCCGCGCAACAGGCGCACACGAAGATCGTCCACATCAAGGTCAACGTTGGCCGGACGGGCGCGGTGACGCCGTACGCGGAGCTCGAGCCCGTGCTCCTCGCGGGGTCGACGATCTCGATGGCGACGCTCCACAACGCCGAGGACATCGCGCGGAAAGACGTCCGCGAACACGACACCATCGTCCTGGAGAAGGGCGGGGACGTGATCCCCAAGATCGTGGCGCCGATCCTGAGCCTGCGTCCCTCTGATTCCACGCCCTGGACGATGCCGGCGACCTGTCCTGTCTGCGACAGCGCGCTGCGACGCGACGAGGAAGAAGTCGTGTGGCGGTGCGAAAACCCGTCCTGCCCGGCGCGCCTGCGTCGGAGCCTGGAGCACTTCGCGTCGCGGTCGGCGATGAACATCGAAGGGCTCGGTGAATCACTGGTCGACCAGCTGATCACACAAGGACTCGTTCGCGACTTCGCCGATCTGTATCACCTCGAGGCGTCGCAGCTCGAACATCTCGTCGTCACCCCTCGGCAGCCACGATCCGACCGGGCGGTGCCGCGCAAGCTCGGGAAAGTCGGGCGCAACGTCACCGATCAGATCGAACGAAGCAAATCAAACGACCTCGCCCGCCTCATCTATGCGCTCGGCATCAGACACGTGGGCGAGAAGGCGGCGGCCACCCTCGCGCGGTATTTTCGGACGATGGACCGGATCCTGGCGGCCGATGCCGATGCGCTGCAATCGGTCTCGGACATTGGTCCGGTCGTGGCGGCGGCGGTGCGCGCCTTCGCGGAGGAGCCGCGCAACCGTACGCTCGTGTCGCGGCTGGCCAGTGCCGGCGTCAAGATGTCGACCGATCTGCCGAAACCGACCGATCAGCCGGACCAGCTGGCCGGAAAGGCGTTCGTCCTGACCGGCACGCTCTCGTCGATGTCACGCGACGAGGCGACCGAGGCGCTCGAACGCCTGGGCGCGAAGGTAACGGGTTCGGTCAGCAAGAACACCAGTTACCTCGTCGCTGGTACGGACCCGGGGAGCAAGCTCGACAAGGCCCGCCAGCTCGGCGTCGAAACGCTGGATGAGGAGGCATTCTTGGCTCTTATAATGAAACCTTGAATTTGGTCATCTGCTCATCTGGTTACTTGGTTATTTGGTTCATCTCAGATGACGCTAAATGACGAGATAACCAGATAACTAGATGACCAAATTCGAGATCCTATGCCCAAGTCACGCATCCTCGTCATCGATGACGAAGCCGCCATTCGCGATTCGTTGCGCATGACGCTCGAATATGAAGGCTATGAATTCGTCGCCGCGGCGACGGGGCAGGAAGGTCTCGCGCTCGCGGAGCGCGACGCGCCGGATCTCGTCATTCTCGACGTGAAGATGCCGGGCATGGACGGCCTCGAGGTGCTCGATCGCCTTCGATCCATGAACGAGGCGCTGCCCGTGGTCGTCGTCTCCGGCCACGGCACGATCAGTACGGCGGTCGAAGCGACCAAGAAGGGCGCCTTCGACTTCATCGAGAAGCCGTTTGCGAGCGAGCGCGTCCTCGTCAGCCTTCGCAACGCGCTCGACCAGCGCCGGCTGCGCGACGAGAACCGGTCGCTCAAGAAGGCGGTCGAGGTCCGCCATCAGATGATCGGCGACAGCGCCGCGCTCAAGCAGGTCATGGCGGCGGTCAGCCGCGCCGCGCCGACCAACGCCACCGTGCTGATTCAGGGCGAGAGCGGCGTGGGGAAAGAGCTGGTGGCCCGGACGATTCACCGCAACAGCCTTCGCAGCCGCGAGCGCTTCGTGCAAGTGAACTGCGCGGCGATTCCGGAGGAGCTGATCGAGTCGGAGCTCTTCGGTCACGAAAAAGGCTCGTTCACCGGCGCGACCGAGAAGCAGGTCGGGAAGTTCGAGCAGGCCGACCGCGGGACCATCTTCCTCGACGAGGTTGGGGACATGAGCGCGAAGACCCAGGCCAAGGTGCTTCGGGTCTTGCAAGAGGGCGAGGTGGAGCGGCTCGGATCGGCGCGCACCATCAAGGTCGATGTGCGCGTCATCGCCGCAACCAACAAGAACCTTGAGGAAGAGATTGAGAAAGGGCGCTTCCGCGAGGATCTGTACTTCCGGCTGGCGGTGATTCCCATTCACGTGCCGCCGCTGCGCGAGCGGCCCGATGACATCCCGCCGCTCGTGCGCCACTACATGGAGTACTTCGCGCGCGAGAATAATGTCCGGCCCAAACGCATCACGCCGGCCGCCCTGGAGGCGCTGCCGCGGCATCGCTGGAAGGGCAATATCCGCGAGCTTCGCAACACGGTCGAGCGGATCATGATCATGACCGCCGGCGACACCATCGACGTCGCCGATCTTCCGGATGTCGTGCGGGCGCCGGCGTCCACCGGACGCGGCGGTTCGGCGGCCGACGTGGAGACCGGTCGAGCCGGCACGCTCCGCGAGTTCAAGGACAACACCGAGCGCACCTACCTGGTCATGAAGCTGCGCGAGAATGGCTGGAACATTTCCAAGACTGCGGAGGCGATCGACACGCCGCGCAGCAACCTCTACAAGAAGCTGGAGCAGTATCAGATTTCGCAGGAGTCCGACGGCTAGCGCCGTTTTCACGACTGTGTATCACGAAGGCACGAAGACTCATCACGAAGGTCACGAGGGTCTTTGGATCAAAAGACTTCGTGGCTTCGTGTCCTCGTGATGTACAGGCCTGCAAGCAAGCTGCGACAACGAAGTGAAGATGCGGAGCCGCCCACGCCGGTGAGGCTCCAAGGTATAATGAAGAGTTCGCAGCAAGCCAGACGACCGCTGCCGGCTGTCCGATCTCTCGGGACTCGGGCGGCCGGAAGAGGAAAGTCCGAACTCCGCAGGGCAGTGCGCCGGATAACGTCCGGTCAGGGTGACCTGAAGGAAAGTGGCACAGAAAACATACCGCCTGCGTCGTGCCGGTTGACTGCGGAGTGGCGCGGCCTCGAGTCGCTGCCGCGCCACTCCATCCAAGTGCCCGGATTCACCGGCACCTGGTCGGTGAATCGGCTTGGCCGGTGAATCCGGGCACTTGGCCGGTGAACCGGCGCGACGCGGGTAAGGGTGAAAAGGTGCGGTAAGAGCGCACCGCGCCGGCCGTAAGGTCGGTGGCAGGCAAAACCCCGCACGGAGCAAGACCAAATAGGGAGGCGCCCCGCATCCTAGCGCCACGCGCTGGGACTGCGGGACGGACGGCCCGTCCGAGCCTCCGGGTAGGTCGCTGGACCTCGCCAGCAATGGCGAGGCGAGAGGAATGGTCGTTACCGCGCCTCGTCCCCCCGCGAAGGCGGGGGGAGGCGAGGACAGAATTCGGCTTACGGCTTCGCTGCGATTTTTTCATCTATGGCTGCGTACCTCGTCACCGGCGGCGCCGGGTTCATCGGATCTCACCTGGCGGAAGAGCTCGCGCGCCGCGGTCACGCCGTTCGGGTGGCTGACAGCCTGATCACCGGCAAGCGCCGGAACCTGGCGCACGTTTCCAGCGTGGAGTTTCTCGAAGGCGACCTGGCCGATCAGGCGGTCGCCGTCCGTGCGGTCGCCGGGATGGACTACGTCCTCCACCAGGCGGCGATCCCGTCGGTCCCGCGCTCGGTGGAGGATCCGATCGCCTCGAACCGCGCGAACATTGACGCGTCGCTCAACGTGCTCGTGGCCGCGCGCGACGCCGGTGTCAAGCGCGTCGTGTACGCCGGTTCCTCGGCGGCGTACGGCGACACGCCGACGCTGCCCAAGCGCGAGGACATGCCGCCCCATCCGCTGTCGCCCTACGCGCTGCAGAAGCTCGTCGCGGAGCAGTACGGCCAGATGTTCACGCGCCTCTACGGCCTCGAGACCGTCGCCATTCGGTACTTCAACGTGTTCGGGCCGCGGCAGGATCCCGGCTCACCCTACTCGGGCGTCATTTCGCTGTTCGCGGACGCGCTGCTCGAGGGCCGGCAGCCGACGATTTACGGCGACGGCGGGCAGACGCGCGATTTCACCTACGTTGCCAACGTGGTGGACGGCGTGCTGCGCGCGTGCGAGGCTTCGTCGGTGGCCGGTGAAGTGATCAACGTCGCCACAGGCGACCGTATTTCGCTCAATGAGCTCCTCCGCGTCATGAATGGGATCGTCGGCACGAACGTGCGGGCGATCTTCAAGGAGCCGCGGGCCGGCGACGTGAAGGATTCGCAGGCCGACATCTCGAAGGCGCGGGCGCTGCTGGGATACCGGCCGATCGTGCCGCTCGAAGAAGGTCTGAGGCACACGATTGACTGGTGCCGTTCAGATCGCGCCGCCGCCGAGCGGTAACTTCCCGCTAAAGGAGGACCTGTGAGAAGACGATTCGCGCTTATGAGGTCTGTTGGGTCGATTGCCGTGCTCGTCGGTTTGGCCATCGCAGCCACCGCGGCTCAGGGCGCACCCGCCGGGCAGGCCGGTCGAGGCGCGCCGCCCGCGCCGACGCCGCCCTGCGGTCCGAATCTACCCGCCGAGATCAAGAACGTCATCAAGGATTCACGGTGCTTCGAACTGAGGACGTACACGGTGCGAGAGGGAAGCTCGATCGATCTGCTTCACTCACGATTTCGTGACCACACAACCGCGCTGTTCAAGAAGCACGGCATGACCATCATCGGGTATTGGCAGCCCGTCACGAAGCCGAACCAGCTGATCTACATCCTGGCGTACAAGGATGGCGCGGCCCGGGATGCGGCCTGGGCGGCCTTTGGCGCCGATCCCGAATGGGTGAAGACGCGAACCGAAATGCAGGTCAACGTGCAGGTCGACAACGTCTTCATGAGCGCGACCGATTACTCGCCGATGAAGTAGAAGGTCGAAGTCAGGTTGGGGCGCGGCGAGCACGCCGCGCCCCAACCGTTGCGGTGCTGGATGTTACTTCGCGCGGCCCTTGTGGCCCTGCGCGATCATTTGGATCGTGTAGACTTGGGCTGCGTTGGCGACTTCGTTGCCAGTCGCATCCTTGGCGCCTCGAGCGAGGATGAACAGCGTCTTCTTGTCCTTGCCGCCGAAGGCCGTCGTGATGACGCCGCGCGGCGTGGGAATGATGCCGAGATATTTGCCTTCGGGGCTGATCACCTGGACGCCGGGGTTTGTGGTGACGTAGATGCGCCCGGCAGCGTCAATGGTGCTGCCGTCGCCGCCGCCGCCGCCCTCGAGTTTGGCGAACTCGCGCTGGTTGGTGAGCGAGCCGTCTGGCTGGACGTCGAAGGCCGCGAGCGTCGCGCCGTTGGTGGCGTAGAGGATCTTCTCGTTGGCGCTGAGGATGATCCCGTTCGGGTTGATACTCTCCCCGTACTTCGTGACCACGCCTTTGGGATCCGCGTGGTAGACCCCGCCCATCGTGAAGTACACGCCGCCCTTGCTGTCGGCCGACAGGTCGTTGATCACCCCGCCGATGCAATCCAGCGGGTCGCCCTGATAGCTGTTCGCCAGGAGCTTGCGCTGCGGCGCGAGCTGCATGACGGATGCGGGCAGGCCCCGCTCGACGATGAACACGGCGCCTTTCGAGTTGATCGAGAGCGCGCCTCCGGTATGAGTGTCCGAGTAGGCGACCGAGGCCTTGCCGTCTTTATCGAGCTTCACGACCTTGCTGTTATCGTTCTGCGCGAGCAGCAGGCCGCCATCGTTGGTGCCGACGATGCCGTCGCCGTTGTTGCCGGCTTCCTGCCAGACGAACTTCCATTGCTGGCCCGCGGCGATGACGCCCGGGATTGCCGTCACTGTGTAGTCCCTGGGCAGTTGCGGCGGAGGGGCGGGCGCTCCTCCGGCGCCCCGAGCTCCGGCGCCTCCGCCTCCGCGTGCGCCTCGGGCCGGAGGCGGGTTCTTGCACTTCGCGATCGCGGCTGCATAACCAGGGTCGTTCGTGGCCTGCAGCGACGGCGTTGGTGGATTGACCGGCGCCGGTGGCAACTGCGGTGCCTGGCCTTGGCTCAAAGCGACGGTCACACCAAGAAAACACAAAGCGATCGTGAGGATTCCTCTCGATTTCATAAACTCCCCCCTCCAAGTGCCCGGCAGCCGGCCGGGAGATGATCGAGTGCTGGGTTGCCAGCGGCCGGCAGTATACAACGAGGATGACGCGTCCTTCTCGATATGCTGATCGCCGCCAGGCGCGCGGTCGAATTCGCGTCCGGCCTGACACACGAGCAGCTCCGTTCGGATCTCAAGACACAGTCGGCCATCCTCCATCGACTCCTCGTGCTCGGCGAAGCCGCCAAGCACGACATTGTCGTGGATCTGAATTGGTCTGATTCGATTGTTTCCACGCGGGTTACTCTTTGCTGGCCTCCGCGCAACTATGGTGTCTACTCGGGACGACGGAACTGAGCGGGTGCGTCGATCCGGGCATCGCGCACCGCTTCGTTCTGGAGAAACGCCCCGATCGTTTCCATCAACCCCGCAGGAGGGCGCCGAAAGAGGAAATCGTGAGACGCGCCGTCAATCGTCACGTGTGCCACCTGTCTGAACTGCTGTCCGACGATTCTCGCTTCCGTCTCGGACGCCCGGCCATCGAGGCTGCCGGACATCAACAGCACTGGGACGGTAGATTCAAAGAGCGCTCGGAACTCCTCACCCAGATCGGGGACACCCAGCGCACGCACGAACGCGTCGTCGCCGAGTCCCCAGTTCATGGCATTGTTGAACACGGCCTGGCGCGCTTGCGACAGGATCGTGTTCTTGCGCTCCTGGGAGACGCCGGATGCGACATGCATGGCAGTCATGGCCATGCCGATGGGCCGTTGTCGAGCGGCTTGCTGAACCATCGTGGCGATGTCTTCCAGGCGCGCCTTTTTCTCGAGGCTGCTGAATAGCGCCGGCAACCCCTGCACGAATTCGAGATCACCGCTACGAAGTGTGACGAGTAGTTGGATCTCGCTCCTGCCAATCAGCACATTGCCGGTCGCCCTCTGAACGACGACCGGATCTCGCTCGAGCTGTCCGAGGACTCGCTTCACCTGAGACACGAAATCAGGCGTCAACGTCCCGGTCGTTGCATCCCTGCGGATAGCGGCGGCCACGCGCTCCAACCACTCATCCCCTTGGACCGGCTCACGCCATCGGTCCGCAAGGCCGTTGACTCCGCCAAGGATCGCCCGTTGGATGTGAGCGCCATGGCGCTTGATGACCGCCAGGCCGAGGTGGGTGCCGTAGCTGTGGGCGCAGAGGATGATCCGCTCCACGCCGAGCGCCTGTCTCAGTGTCTCGACGTCATCGGCGCTTTCGCGGGTGTTGTACGCGCCGAGATCGATGCCGCGGCTCCGAATGGTGTCTCGAATGGTCTCTGCGACGGCAACCATGCGGCGCTGCGCATCGCGGAATCGGCGGACTGTTCGGAGGGCAGGTCGAATTGTCCGGGAATCGAGAGGCTGGGTTCCGCGGCGCCAGTGCCGCGCTGGTCAAGCGCGATCACATCTCCGTAGGCCCGAAGTGCCTCGAACA
>JAHFUI010000037.1:0-3527 GCA_023265175.1 Acidobacteriota bacterium | reverse complement strand
CAGGAAGACGTCCGGGTCGAGCTTGAGCGCGAAACGAGAGATGGGCTTTCGCAGCAGGGATGTCCGATCGATGACGTGGAGCTGGACGTAGTTGTCAGCGGCTTTGATCCAGTCGACGGTGTTCAGGGCCACGAACGTCCATCTGCCGCGATCGAAGATGGCCACCCGCTCAAGATACCGGGGCCGGCCAAGATCCCCCAGGACGGCTGAGAGCCGCTGTTGCCAGTCGTCGGCCACGCGTGCACGCAGCGATTCCGTGACGCGGTCCAGGGCGGCTGTGAGTCGATCGGCCCTGACGGGCTTCAAGCAGGTAGTCGACGGCGCGCGTCTCGAACGCCGCGACCGCGTAGCGATCGTAGGCGGTGACGAACCCGACAGCCGGGCGATGGGCGCCGCACAGCTGTTGCGCCACCGCCAGACCGTCGAGCTCGGGCATCTCGACGTCGACGAAGGCGACATCCGGATTCGTACGGTCGATGACGCCGAGTCCCTCGACCACGTCCCGCGCGTCACCGACGATCTCCACTCGACCCGACTGTGACACGAGTTGACGAAGCCGCTCTCGCGCGAGGGGCTCGTCGTCCACGATCACGGCTCGAAGGCGTCGGCGCTCCATCTACATCACGCGCGCGGGGATGGCGACTACGGCGACAGCGCCGCCGGCCGGCTTTGCGTGTACGCGCAACGACGCCGCCGTGCCGTACAGGCGTGCGAGCCGTGCCTCGGTATTGCGCAGTCCGAGTCCCGGCTTCGAGGTTGATCGCTCGGTCGGCGGAACGTCCGATCCGTCGTCCTCGATCTCGATCACGAGATCGGGATCTTTGAGCGTCGCGCGGATGTCGATCCGGCCGCCTGTCCGGCGGCGCGCGACGGCATGCTCGATCGCGTTTTCGACGAGCGGTTGCAGCATGAACGGCGGAACCGCCAGCCGCTTCGTCTGATCCTCGACCGTGATCCTCGAGGCCAACCGGTCACTGAATCGGACGTGCTGGATCTCGAGATACTGACGTAGCAACGTTAGTTCCTCCTGAAGCGTCCATTCCTGTATCGCCGACGAGTCCAGTGCCTGCCGCAGGAGCTCGCTCAATTGGCCGAGTGTTCGGTCCGCCGCCTCCACATCCTGATGCATGAGCGCGGATATGGCGTTGAGGGTATTGAAGAGGAAGTGCGGGTGCAGTTGATGTCTCAGGATCTGGAGTTGGGCCTGGGCCAACTCGGCGTCCGCGTGCGCCGCGGACAGTTCGAGTTCCGCCCTCCGTCGTTCGTGGTCCCGCGCCTGGCGATGCCACGACGAGGCCTGACTGGCACAGACGATCGTGAGCGCGACCACGCCGTTGATGAAGAGATGCGACGAGGTGAGTTCCCAGAGCGTTCGCTCGGGTTCCCATCCGAGAACCCGAGCGAGCACAAATCGAAGAGGAATCTGCATTCCCGCGCAGGCGGCACCTGCCGCAGCGATCGTCGTAAGGCTGACCGCCGCGTGCGGTTGCCGCACGGGATGCCGCATGCCCATCCAGTAGAGCGGCCAGGCGAGGGCGGCCCAGGAGTACGAATACAAGGCGGCCCCGCGCAGCCCGGGGCCGAGCGTAACGGCGCGGCCACGATAGAGGCTCTCGAGTACGTACTGGCCGCTAAACAGGAGCGCCAACGCGGTCGCGCTCGCGAGATAGACGCCCAGCCTTGTCGCGAACGACCGCACCATCTGCAGCATCGACGAATGCAGGAATACAGCCACGACTACCCCTGTCATACGCGAAAGCCCCGGCCAGTGTTCGGGGAAGTGGCGGAGCGGACTGCTCTCGTGGCGAAGCGGTCCGGCGGTGCAGCTGGTTTGACGAGCCACCGTTCCCGACCAGGCAGTCTGCGGGCCCGGGGGGTGGACCAGCGGCATCACATCCCAGCCGGCGCCGACACGTTCATCGTTCCGGATCTGGCACGTCCGGGGCCGCGTCACCGGACCGCTGCTTCCTTTACGGTGCGTTCCTGCGAGATAATCACGCACATCCTGTTGCGGGTCATGCCTTCGCCATGAGGACTCTGATGAATCGAATGCTTGCCTTCGTCACTCTGACCCTGCTCGCGCTGGCACCCGCGCCGAACGCGTCGGCGCAGCTCCTGGCGGCCAAGGACGGACCGATCGTCTATGGCCACCACCACCTGAACGCGACGAGCGCCGACGACAACAAGAAATTCTGGGTGGAGGCGCTTGGTGGGGTCGTGACCCGAGTCGGTACCAACAACACCGAGGTCATCAAGTTCCCCAACGCGCTGATCTTCATGCGCACGCAGAAACCGACGGGAGGGACCAAGGGCAGCACGCTGGACCACATCGCGTTTTCCGTGACGAATCTGCGTCAGGTGGTCGACCGCATCAAGGCCGGCGGCTTCCGCATGGTGACGGCCGCGGAGGCGCCCCCCAACGTTCCCGTGAAGGATGACATCGGCGTCGTCGATGCCGGAGGAGTCACCGGCATCGCGTACGCGCTCAGCCCGGACGAAGTGAAAGTCGAGCTCGTCGAGGTGAAGACCCAGTCGGCCCCCATCGTCTCGCACCACATTCATTTCTTCGGGGCGCAGAAAGAGATGCACGCGTGGTACATGCAGACGTTTGGTGCCTCGGCGGTCGCCTCTGCCAACCCCGCGGCGTTCATCAGCGCCAGCCTTCCCGGCCTCGGAATGAACTTCGCTTCGTCGCCGGCGCCGTTGGCTGGCACCCCGGGGCGCGCACTCGATCACATCGGATTCGAGGTGAAGAATCTCGAGGCGTTCACGAAGAAACTGGAGTCGCAGGGGATCAAACTGACCGTCCCCTACCGGCAGGTCCCGGCGCTCGGCATCGCCATCGCGTTCATCACTGATCCTTGGGGCACCTACATCGAGCTGACCGAAGGCCTGGACAAGGTCAATTGACTCGACGATCCCTTTCGGCGCTCGCGACGGTAATCGTTGCCATCCCGCTCTCGGCCTTGTTCGTTGTGACGGCCAGGACGCAACAGCCGAGCAAGCTGCGCCCGCCGATATTTCAAGTCGATCCGAAATGGCCGACCATTCCCAACAACTGGGTGCTCGGAGAAGTGACGTCGATTGCCGTTGATTCGCGCGATCACATCTGGGTGCTGCACCGGCCGCGCTCGATTCCCGAGGCTCAGCGCGCGAATGCCGCGCCGCCGGTGATGGAATTCGATACGGTCGGCAAGCTGCTCGGCAGCTGGGGCGGGCCCGGCGACGGCTTCGACTGGCCGGAACGCGAACACGGGATCTTTGTGGATGCGAAGGGGTACGTCTGGATCAGCGGCAACGGCGGCTGGCCGAGGCCATCAGCCGCCGGTAGCGGCGACGACATGATCCTGAAATTCACGACGGCCGGGAAATTAGTCCTGCAGATCGGACGTCGTGGACAGAGCACCGGCAACACCGACACCGAGAACGTCCACGAGCCCGCCGACACGTTCGTCGACACGCGCGCCAACGAGCTCTACGTCGCCGACGGCTACGGCGACCAGCGGGTCGTCGTGTTCGACGCGGAG
>JAHFUI010000187.1 GCA_023265175.1 Acidobacteriota bacterium | reverse complement strand
GCGTGCCCTCGACGTTGACGTGATGGGCCGTCACCGGGGTGAACTCGGCCCTCGTCGACAGCAGCGCCGCCAGGTGGAACACGAGCTCGACCTCGAATTCGGCCAGGATCCGATCGAGCAGATTGGTGTCGGTGATCGAGCCGGTGAAGACACGCGTCACATGCGGCGTCAGCGTGTGGTCGAGCGGTGTGACGTCGAGCGTGACGATCGGCGCACCGGACGCGCCCAGGCGCGTCACCAGGCCGTGGCCGATCTCGCCTCCCGCACCCGTGATCAACGTGACCGGCTTGCGCATGTCGCCTGCGTATCGGAAAGGCCTGAGGGCCCTTAGCTTCCCGCCTCGATCCCCGTCACGAGGTCGCGGAGACCTTCCCAGGTTTCCGGGTCCTGACAGAGCAAGGTCCGCAGGTACAGCGAGACGGCTTCGGCCGGATACTCCCGCGCAAGCGTCGCGACGGCCGGCGCGAGCTTGCCGGCATCGGGCGTGACGCTGTCTTCCTTGATGACGCCGTCCTCGTGCGCAATGCCGAGCGCATCGAGAAACGTCACCATCATCGGCCGCTGCGCGGTCAGGTGATACAGGATGAGCGCCCGCGCGGCGAGTGCCTCCGGCAGGTTGACGATGCTCGCGAGGTGTCTCGCTTTTCGATCGAAGTCGAGGGCGATGACGCTCTTGGGACGGAACTTCTTCTGCTGCGCGATGAGCATGACGGCCTGCACCTGATCGTCGGTGGCCTGCTCGTCGCGCCAGAACGCGTCGGCCGCCGCGACGCGCTGAGCGGAAGTCATGTGCTTCCAGAGGCGGGCGGCCGTGAGCGGGGTTTCGGTCATTGTTGGTATTCTAAACGGTAACGTCACAGGGGTCGCGTGCTCTTCACTGAACCGACATTTCTCTTTCTCTTCCTGCCGGTCCTGCTGGCGCTCTACTTCGCCACGCTCTCGCGCGCACACGGTTCGTACGGCAACTGGCTGCTGCTCATCGCGAGCATTGCGTTTTACGCGAAGGGCGGCGGCGCGTTCACCGGGCTGATGCTGGCCTCGATCGCGTTCAATTACTGGATGGCGATCGCGATCGCGAAGCACAAAGGGGCCAGGCGCCTTCTCGCCATCACGGTCGGCGTCAACCTCGTCGTGCTCGGGATTTTCAAGTACGCGAACTTCTTCGCCGAGAACGTCAACACGCTGTTCCTCGCTCTGAACGTCGGTCCGCTCGTCGTGCCGCGCGTCCTGTTGCCGATCGGCATCTCGTTTTTCACCTTCCATGCGATCTCCTACGTCGTCGACGTGTACCGTGGTGACGCCACCGCGCAAAAGAGCCCCGTTCACGCCGCGCTGTATCTGCTGCTGTTCCCGCAACTCATTGCCGGCCCCATCATTCGGTACCGCGACATTGCCGGGCAACTCGCCAGGCGGACGGTCGGCATCGACGATTTCGCGCACGGCGTGCGCCGGTTCATCGTCGGATTGGCCAAGAAGGTCCTCGTCGCCAACATCGTCGCGGGGCCGGCGGACAAGATCTTCGCCATGGCGCCGGTGCAGGTGAGCGCCGGTCACGCCTGGCTCGGCATCGTCTGCTACACGCTGCAGATCTACTTCGACTTCTCCGGCTATTCGGACATGGCGATCGGCCTCGGCCGGATGTTCGGATTTCGTTTCCCGGAGAATTTCCGCTGGCCCTACGTTGCCCAAACCGTGCAGGACTTCTGGCGCCGATGGCACATGTCGCTGTCAACCTGGTTTCGCGACTACCTTTACGTGCCGCTCGGCGGGAGCCGCGTCTCGCCGGCGCGCCTGTACGTCAATCTCGTCACCGTGTTTTTTCTGTGCGGCCTCTGGCACGGCGCGAGCTGGAATTTCGTCGTCTGGGGTTTGTTCCACGGGGCCTTTCTGGTCGTGGAGCGGCTTGGCGTGGCCGATCGCGTCATGAGACTGTGGCGGCCGCTTCGTCACCTGTATCTGATGACCGTCGTCATGGTCGGATGGGTGTTCTTCCGCGCGGAGACCCTCGCCGGCGCGTTCGCGTTTCTGAAGGCAATGGCAGGCGCGAGTCCCGCGGCGCCGACGCCGTATGCGGTGACCTGGTACCTGACGCCGGAGCTATGGCTGGCGTTGACGGCCGGCATCATCGCGTCGGCCCCGGTCGTGTCCGCCACCAAGCGGTGGCCCCTCGCGCAGGCCTTTGGGCCTGCCCTCGGGCAACTCGATCAGCCGGCCGCGTCACGAACCCGTTACGCCACGGTCTGGAATCTCGCCGCCACCGCCGCGCTGGGAATGCTTCTCGTGGCCGCCATCACGCAAATCGCCGCGCGGACATACAACCCGTTCATTTACTTCAGATTCTGATGGCGGCTCCTCAACACGATGCGATCGTCGCTTCGCGACGCCGCGCTGATCTCGCGGTCATCCTGCTCTTCGTCGCCGTCATCGCGACCCCGGGCCTCGGCCTGCTGTTCGGCCTCGACCGCACGACGATCTCGGAAGCGGAGATGCGCGAGCTAGCGGCCTGGCCGCCGTGGTCGTGGGCTCTTCCGGCGGTCGCCGCGTGGCCGGACAAGTTCCAGCATTACTTCGAGGATCATTTCGCGTTCAGAAGCCGGCTGATCCACTGGCAGACGACCTTTCTCTGGCACGTCCTCCGGACCTCGTCGTCGGACACGGTGATTGCGGGAAAGGACGGCTGGCTCTTTTACGCGGACGATGGCGGGATTGAGGATTATCTGCAGACGGAGCCGTTCACGCCCGAGCAGCTGGAACGGTGGCGCCTCACGTTGGAACGTGCGCGCGACTGGCTCGACGCCCGCGGCATCCGCTTCCTGTTCGTCATCGCGCCGGACAAGCAGATGATCTATCCCGAGCACATGCCCGGCTCGCTGCATCGCATGCGCGACGACTATCGCGCAGACCAGCTGATCGGCTACATGCGCGGGCACTCGAACATCGATGTTCTCGATTTACGCCCCGCCATCATCGGGGCGAAGAAGGGCGAGATTCTCTATCACCTGTACGACACGCACTGGAGCGATCGGGGCGCGCTCGTCGGTTATCAGGAGATCGCAAACCGGCTGCACCGGTGGTTTCCAGCCATTCAGCCGCTGACGCGCGCCGACTTCGATGCGTCTCCCTCGACTCCCTCCGGCGACAAGACGACGATGCTGGGCCTTATCGATCGTGGCAAGATGACGATGCCAGGGCTCGTGCTGCGGCGCGGCTGGTCGGCCGTCGTCGTCGACCCGGAGAAACCGGATCCTTACGGGGAGGATGGACGAGTCGCGACGGAAATCGCGGGAACGAATCTGCCTCGCGCGGTGATGTTCCGCGACTCCTTTGCCAGCCGGCTGATTCCGTACCTGTCCGAGCACTTCAGCCGCATCCTCTATCAGTGGCAGAATGACTTTGACATCGACCTGGTGCAACGGGAGCATCCCGACGTCGTCATCCAGGAAGTCGTCGGCCGGCATCTCTACACATTCGTGCCCACGCCGGAATTGGTCCCTATCGGACTGTCGGGTACTTGATGCCGAGCTGCTCGAGATACGTCTTGTACTTCGTCGGATCGAAGTAGTACTTGCGCATCTCCGGACGGTATTGCTCCATGATCTTCGCGTTGGTCGACACCATCGGCTGATCGGTCGGTTCGATCAACGGCTGGTATTTCCGATCCTTCGTCTGCACGTTCCGGAAATAGTCCCACGCCTGCTCGACCAGCTCCGGGCGCGCGAGGAGATCAAGAACGGTCATCGCGACCACCTTCGCGCCGGCAGTGACGCCCTTGTGGGCAATCGGCGTGGCCATCGACACGGCGTTCGCCCAATTATGGCCAGGCATCTCAGGAATGTTCGAAGGGTAGTTGAGCGTGATAGTGGGGACGCTCCACGACACGTCGCCGACATCGTCTGACCCGCCGCCGTAGTTGTCCTCCGGCCGCACCGGGCCTTGCAACCGTCCGATTTCCGTCGCGAGACCGCGTTCCGGCTGCCCGAGCTCCTTCTGGATCGCCTTCGCGAGAAACAGATCCTCCTGGCTCCATTTCGGCAGGCCGACCGCTTTCACATTCTCGTAGGCCGTTTCCGCGACGATCTTGTTGAAGTGCTGCGGCCATGCCGCGCCGGTGACGCGCGAGGTCACGTCCGTGTTCGTCATCATCGCAGCGCCCTTGGCAATCGTGTCGCCGATCTCGCGCAGCTCCTTGATGTGCGGGTAGTCGATTTCGCGGAAGTAGTACCACACGCTCGCATTCGAGGGCACGACGTTGGGCTGATCCCCGCCGTTCGTGATGACGTAGTGCGATCGCTGCTGGAGCCGCAGGTGCTCGCGGCGGAAATTCCATCCGACGTCCATCAGCTCCACGGCGTCGAGCGCCGACCGGCCGCGCCACGGGTTCGCGGCGGCGTGTGCGCTCTCACCCTTGAACGTGTACTCGACCGAGATGACGCCGGTCCCGGTGCGGTCGCCCCAAGAGACATTGAAGTTGTTGCCGACGTGCGCGAAGAGGCAGACATCGACGTCCCTGAAGACGCCGGCGCGCACGAAATAGGCCTTGCCGCCGCCCAGCTCCTCCGCCACCCCGGGCCAGAGCTTCAATGTCCCCGGCAAGTGCTCGCGCTCCATGATCTTCTTCACCGCCAGCGCGGCGGTCACCTGCAGCGGCATGCCGGAGTTGTGGCCCTCGCCGTGCCCTGGTCCGCCCGCGACGATCGGATCGTGATACGCCACACCGGGCTTCTGAGACGCCTGCGGGATGTCGTCGAGGTCCGACCCCAAGGCAATGACCGGTTTCCCCGTGCCCCACGTCGCGGTCCATCCGGTGGGAATGCCGGCGATGTTGCGCTCGACCTTGAAGCCATTTTTTTCCAGAAGCTCGGTGAGGTGCTTCGACGTCTCGAATTCCTGATAGCCGAGCTCGCCGTAGCTGAAGATCTGATCGACCATCTGCTGCGTGAACTCGCGCATGGCATCGATATCGGCGACCGCGGACCTTTTCATCGCGTCCAGCATCGGACTGGACGGCGACGGGCGCTGTCCCGCGCTCACGCCGGCGGCGAATGCGACGACAAGCGCTCCCGCGGCTATCGTTCTGACATGCGTGGCGGTCATAGCTCTTCGCCCTCGATCTCGTCGTCGCCGATGTCGACGACGACGCTGTGAATGTCGATGCGGAACCACTCGCGAAACGTCTTCAGATCGCGCGGGACCGGCCAGGCCGACTCGTCTTCGGTCCACGCGGCGAGCTGGAACTCGAACAGCCATCCGGCGTTCTCCTCGACCCACTCCTGGACGTCCTCTTCCAGCTCAAATTCGGGCAGCAGGAACGCAGAGCCGAACGTCTTGGCGCGGGCAACCGTCAATGCCCCCGCGTTGAAGTCGGCCTCTTTCTGGCGCGTCCAGTCGAGATACGGCTTGGCGCCGACGAGCGTGACGGCCGTGCGGTTGATGACGCGCATAGCAGGCATCGTAACACGCGATAATGAGCAGACACGCATGGACGACAGCGAGCGCTTCGAACAACTGATTGCCTTCGTCGGTGCGCAGCTGCCGAAGCCCGTCGAAGAGCAGCAGACTGACGATGGATCGTTCATCTTCATCGGCGGCGAGCCGGCGGAAGTCATCGTGCAGATTACCGAATCCACGGTGCTGGTCGCGGCGTTCATCGGCGTCGAGCGGCCCGCCGAGACGCACCGGACCGAGCCTCAACCGGTCGGCGAGCTGCACTGGCGCCTGTTGCCCGAGACGCCGCTGATGAACGCCCTGTCGGCGATGATCAAAGGCGCGCGCGAGTCGCGCCTGTCCACGTACCGCGTGTGCCTGGAGTGCGAGGAAAAGAAGGCTCCCGAGCTCATGCACACCGATGATGTCTGCCAGGAGTGCTGGGACGCCACGCCGCGGACGGTGCACTAGCTCGTGTCAGCGTACCCTCAGCCTTCGCCTCGACGGCGCCGAGCGCCTTGCGATCGACATAAAGCATGTAGTCCGCGAAGGTGAAGCCTGGCTTCATCTTGAATTTGCGAACCGCGATCCCACGCCATCCCAAAGCGCCTCATCGCCCACGCCGCTGACCGGCTGCCGGGGCGGATCTCCCAGCCGACGGCCGGCTGGGGCGGGCGCCGCCTTCGCGAGGCCGAAGTCGAGAATCTTGGGTCTGCGAGGGGTGAGGAAGATATTCGAAGGCTTGATGTCGCGGTGAATGGTGCGTGAATGGAGACGAATAGCTCGTGGTGAAGTGGCCGTCGGCGTCGATCTCGTGCAGGCCGTGATCGTCGAGAATCCGTGATCGGCGGTCACGAAGATGTCGGTGTTCTCGCGAAGTTCAGGAACGAGGCCGATGCAGCCGTCCCCGGCCACCGGAACGCCTACCGTGTCTACCCCGTATCAGATTCGCCCGCTTCCCCGAGTCCCGCGCGGATTCAATCGCCGTTACGGCTGTTCTTCTTCAACGAAGAGAGGTAGCGAACCAGCGCCTCGACCTCCTCCTTGGGTAGCGTGTACTGTTCCATGTCGGGCTTCCGGCGCTTCCGGAACAGCGACGCCGTCCTGGCGATCATGGCCTTGGGATCGGTGATCCACTCGCGGATTTCATCGGCCGGCAGTCGGTTCCCGATGTCGTCCAGCGGACCGTCCACGTTGCCGTTACCAGCTATTGAGTGGCAACGCCCGCATTTCCGATCCGCGAAGATCTTCTCTCCCCGCGGCTTGGGGTCCTGCGCGGAAGCCATCGCCGCAACACAGAAGCTGAGCAGACACGCACACACGACCGCTCGCACCATAGGCTCTCCGCGGACCGTCGCTAGCAGAAAGGCAACCGACGCGCCGTCCGACGGTATTATATCGGAAATTTCCGGAGGATGGCGCGATCGACGCGAGCACCAGGGATGGCGGTGCAGACGCTGACGCAATGCGTCACCAAAGAAGAAGCCGCCGGTCCCTCGAAGGCGATACCTCAGAGCGGGGAGCGATGCGTATTCGACCGACTGCAAGGTGAGCAACTACAAAGTCGACGGGAACAAAGTCGCCTGGTCGATGACGTGCGAAAAGGACCGCGTGACAGGCACCGGAGAATTCGTCTATGCCGGAGAGACGTACACCGGCAGCATGACAATCAAAAGCATGAACGGCCAGGGTCAGGCGCTGAAGCGCATCTACTCCGGCAAGCGGCTGGGCGACTGCACGAAATAGTCGTACGGGTTCGTTGAACGAATTTGGCTCGTAGTTCTTTTCCCGCCCTTCTTCGCGTCGAAGCGCATGAAGCCGTCCTGCCCGTAGTTGGTCGCACCGGCCTACACGCCCTTCGGCTCGTTCACGGAGAGACGCGTGTGGTTGATGCTCAGGCGGTACCGATGCGCGTCGCCGTAGGCGAAGAGGCGCGCCTGCAGCATGCGATCGGGCGAGGGCCCGATGCCGTCCACGAAGTGCGACGGATCGAAGGCCAGCCTGCTCGACTTCGGCGAAGTCGTTGTCGGGCACTCGCATCAGATCGGCCCAGAGATACGCACCGGGTCGACGTGGTGACGGTCGTTCGCTCCGCTCGTCGTCAGACGTGCATGGTTCCCTTCGGGCTCTTCAGACGCCGCGTACGGCGCGCTGACGGGCAGGCACAGGAACCGTCATGGCCTGTCACAAGCGAGTCCAACCTGTTGCCGGTCTGGTAAAACGCGTTCAGAGGCGGGCGGGCCGCGCGCGCGACAGGTCAGGCCGGCGAACGCGCTTTTCCGCGCGACGTTCCAGGCGGCGCGGCACGGGGCGCCTCGGTCGCGTCATGGCCGTGCGCGCGTAGCCATCGACGCGCGGCCTGATATTCCGGGCACGCCTTGGCGACGAGCTTCCAGAACTTCGGCGAATGGTCCATCCGCTTCAGGTGCATCAGCTCGTGGATCATCACGTAGTCGCGAATCTCCGGCGGCACCTGCGCGAGACGCCAGTTGAGGCAGATGTGTCCGCTTCGCGAGCAAGACCCCCACCGCCATCGCTGATTCCGCACGCTGACCCGGTCCACGCGCAGACCATGCGCCTCCGCAAGCTCCAGCAGGCGCACCGGCAGGTCGCGTTTCGCGCGCTGGCGCCGCTCACGCTCGACATCTGGCGCGACGGCGTCGCGCGGCCGCGCGATCTCCTGGGCGACGCGGACGCGGTGCTTCTCGATCCAGCGCCGCTGCTGCTCGACGAACGTGCGCGCCTCTCGCGTCGATCCACCGCGCGGAATCGTCACGCGGACCGTGCCGTCAGCACGCACGCGAATCACGTAGCGGCGGGCTCTCGGATGGCGGACGAAAACCGGTGCAGGTCCAGGGTTCAGGGGTCCGGGTTCAGGGTTCGCGGTCCCGGGTTCAGGGCGCGATGCTGGTGGCAGGTGCGGGCGGTCGATTTGGAATGGCAGGAGCGGCTGCAGCATCAGTGTCCGCCGAAGACGAGATATCCGCGCTTGCGGAGGCTTTCCGCGAGCATCACTTCCATCTGCTTCGCCTTGTCGAACGGCATCGGGTTGAGGTGCGCGTAGAGCCGCGGCACGAGGCGTTCGCCGCAACGCGTGACAATGCGCGCCGACTTGATGCCCTTCTTGTGGTTCTCGAATCGTCGCTCGGGCGACAGACCGGTCATGCCGACGTAATAGCCCGCTTTGCCGTCGCCCTCAGGATCGCGCAGGTAGACGACGTAGACCGAATGATGGTCCTTAGACCCAATACTGTTCACTTAACGTTCTCGATGCGGTATCCTGTCGCCGACAGGAGGACCGCTTATGGCACGGACGCTGGCGGAATTGCCCAAGGGGGCTCGGATCACGGACTACATCAGCCT
>JAHFUI010000302.1 GCA_023265175.1 Acidobacteriota bacterium | reverse complement strand
GGGCATCGTGCAGAAGGTGCCAAGCTTCAGGTCCGGGTCTGTCGTGAGCGCCCAGTGCGGACCGTAATGCACCCAGACGACGACCGCGCCGAGAAACGCTCCGACAAGTTGCGCGAACCAGTACGGCAGCACTTTGCTGAAGTTGCCCGAAGAGATTGCCGAGGCGAGCGTAATCGCGGGGTTGAGATGCGCATCGGGGTTGCCCGACGCGATCGCGGTCACCACGCCGGCGAAAACGGCGAATGCCCAGCCCGCGGTGATCGCCAGCCAGCCCGCGTGTTCTCCTTTGGACTGCTTCAGCAACACCCCGGCGACAACGCCATCACCGAGGAGGATCAACACGAACGTGCCCATCATCTCGCCAAACAGCGGTGACAATACCATCATCCTCCCGTCAGAGCCAGTCGAGCGAGCGGGTCACTGCCTTCTGCCACCGTGCGAGCAACTGTTCCCGCACCGCGGAGGACATGTCCGGCTGCCAGCGATGACTCTCGCTCCAACGCGATCTGAGATCGTCTTGATCGCGGAAGACGCCCGTCGCCAGGCCGGCGGCGAACGCCGCGCCGAGAGCCGTGGTCTCCTTGATGCGCGGCCGAACCACGGGCCGGGACACGATGTCCGCCTGGAACTGCATCAGGAGTTCATCGTCGGTCATGCCGCCGTCGACGCGAAGGCTCTCGAGGCTGACGCCGGAATCGCGCTCCATCGCCTGGAGCACTTCCCACGTTTGAAACGCCGTCGCCTCGAGCACCGCGCGTGCAATGTGGCCGCGGTTCGCGAAGCGTGTGAGCCCGATGAGGAGGCCTCGCGCGCCGTCATTCCAGTGAGGCGCGTACAACCCTGAGAGTGCCGGAACGAAGTAGACCCCACCGTTATCGGCGACTGTTCTTGCCAAGGCCTCGATCTCGGCGCTGTGCTGAATCAGTCCGAGATTGTCACGCACCCACTGCACGAGCGCGCCGGTCACGGCGACGCTCCCTTCGAGTGCGTAATGCGCGGGTTCCTGGCCCATCCGATACGCGACCGTCGTCAGCAAGCCGCTGTTTGAGCGAACGGCCGTCGATCCAGTATTCAGAAGAAGGAAACAGCCGGTGCCGTACGTGTTCTTGGCCTCACCGGCGCGAAAGCACGTCTGCCCGACGAGGGCGGCCTGCTGATCGCCGAGGATACCGGCAATCGAGACGCCGTCGAGTGGCTCGACCCGCGCCGTACCGTAGTGTTCGCTGCTGGAGCGAATCGACGGCAACATCGCCCTGGGGATGTCGAATGCCGTCAACAGGTCGTCGTCCCACTCCAGCGTATCGAGGTTCATCAACTGCGTGCGACTGGCGTTGGTGACGTCGGTGACGTGAATCCCTCCACTCGCGCCGCCGGTAAGCTGCCACACCAGAAATGTATCGATGGTTCCGAACAGCGCATCGCCCCTGCGGGCCAGTTCGCGCGCGCCAGCGACGTGATCGAGAATCCAGCGGATTTTCAGACTGCTGAAGTAACTCGAGAGCGGAAGTCCTGTACGCCGGCGGAAGAACTCGAGCCCGGGACTGGCGGTGTAATGCGGCACGAGCTCCGAGACCCGGGTGTCCTGCCAGACAAGCGCATTGCAGAGCGGCTCACCAGTCCGCCTGTTCCACACCACGGTTGTTTCACGCTGGTTCGTGATGCCGATTGCGGCAAGATCGCCTGGCGCAAGCCTGGCGCTCCTGAGCGCGCTGGCGATGACCGTCTGTGTGTTGCGCCAAATCTGAATCGGATCGTGCTCCACCCATCCGGGTTCGGGATAAATCTGCTCGTGTTCGAGCTGCGACTCCGCGACGATTCGCGTTGATTCGTCGAAGACGATGAATCGCGTGCTGCTGGTCCCCTGGTCAATTGCGCCGAGAAGCGTGGCCACGCGTCACTGTCTCGCGTGCATCTGGAAAAACTCGAAGGTCTTCGGGATCGTCGGCGCAATCATCGACATGTGCGTACCGCCGTCGATCTCGGCATACTCGGCGGTCATCCCCATTTGTCGCATCGCCTCGACCTGCCGCCGCGCCTCTCGTGATGTCAAGACCTCTGTCGAGCCGGCCGAGACGAGGATCGGCACTTTCCTCAGACGGTCAAGCGAATAATCGTAGTGGGTCATCGTCCCCGACATGGGCGCGATGGCGGCCCATCGGCTCGCATATTTCTGGCCGAGAAAATAGGCGCCCAGCCCGCCCATCGAGTGTCCCATCAGGAACGTGCGATCGTTGTCGACGTTGTACTCGGCGCGCACCAGATCGATGACGTTCATGACATCCCGCTCGCTCAGCGCCCGCTCGTGTTTTATCCCGTCTGCCTTCGGTGGTGGTCCCGGAGGTGCGGGCGGAGGCGTACGGCCTTCCGCGGCCATCATTTCGCGCATGCGATCGCCGGGGATAGAGAGAGGCGCGCCGTACCAGCCCCCAATCGAATAGCCCATGGGTGCGACGAAGATGAAGCCATGACGATCGATCAAATCAGGGAGGTTCGGCGCGACGGCGAAGAAGTAGTCCTGATTTCCGCCGAACCCGTGCAGCGCGACGACGAGAGGCGTCTTGACGTTCCGGTTGTAGCCTTTGGGCACGTAGAGCCGGTACGGCATCTCGCGTCCGGCGTCCTTGAAGAAGTAATGCCGCTGCTGATCGCCGACCGCGCCTGCCGTCTGCGGCTGACGAGCCAGCACGTCGCTCGACATGGGTTCGCCGAATCCGACGCGCGGCGGGCCGGTCTGCGCGCTGACGCCGAGCGGAATCGCGAGGACAACGGCCACCGATAACCCACAAATTAGAGTGGCGGCGCAATCGCGAGATCGACATGCATACCGCGTACGCGCGCAGCAGGCCGCACGTCTGGCGATTATAGCGGTCATCTTCCGTGCCATACTGGCCGCCATCGCAGGAG
>JAHFUI010000186.1 GCA_023265175.1 Acidobacteriota bacterium | reverse complement strand
GCCACCATCTGGTCGCCGACGCAGGCCGTGTATCCGTTGAAGAACAGCGCCGCGACGATCCTCGGGCTGCGGCCTGAGAACGTCCATGTGATTTTCAGAATGGCGTCGGGCTGCTATGGATGCAACGGCGCTGATACGGTCTCGTACGATGCCGCCCTGCTGTCGCAGGCGGCCGGCAGGCCGGTGCGCGTGCAGCTCACCCGCAAAGACGAGATGGCGTGGGGCGAGAACTACGGGTTGGCCTTCGTCATCGATCAGCGTGTCGGCCTCGGCGCCGACGGCACAATCGTGGCGTGGGATCACGAAGCGTGGTCGCCGACGCTCGGCGGCCGTCCCGGTCCGAATAGTCCCGGCAACGTCATCACCGGTTATCTTGCCGGCTTCGAGCCCGCCGCGTTCACGCCGCGATCGCCGGCGCCGGATCCCACAGGGTTCGCCAACAACAGCAACGCCGTACCGTCATATGTGACCGGCTGTGTGGGCGCGCGATGCGGCGGGACCGGCACGGTCGCGAGCCAGCGCGTGCTGACGCACAACGTCAAGTCGCCGTTCTTCACCGGGCCGCTGCGCTCGCCCGAGCGGCTGCAGAACACGTTCGCCCACGAATCGTTCATGGACGAGGTCGCGGCGGCGGTAAAGGCGGATCCCGTGGAGTATCGCCTTCGCCACTTGAGCGATCCTCGGTTGATTGACGTCGTCAAGGCGGCGGCCAAGGCGGCGACGTGGGAGACGCGTACGTCGCCCCACCGCGGAATCCGTCGAACCGGCACGTCTTCCGGTCGTGGCATCTCATGTGTGCTGTATGAAGGCGATAACGGATATTGCGCCATGGTGGCGGAGGTCGACGTCAACCAGGACACCGGTCGCGTCGCCGTGAAGCGGCTCGTCATCGCGAACGACTGCGGTCCGATCTCGAACCCCGACGGGTTGCGGAATCAGCTCGAAGGCGGCGCTCTGCAGGGCATGAGCCGCGCGCTGACGGAAGAAGTCACCTGGGACGATCAGAAGGTGACGTCGGTCGACTGGCGCACCTATCGTCCGCTGTATCTTGGCGCCGATGTTCCCGCGATCGAAACCGTGTTGCTGAACCGATCGGACGTGAGGGCCACAGGCGCGGGAGAGACGGCAGTCACGGTCGTCGCGGCGGCCATCGGCAACGCGATTTTCGACGCCACCGGCGCGCGTGTCCGCCAGGTGCCGTTCACGCCAGAGCGCGTCAAGGCCGCGCTCGACGCGCGGACCTGAGCCGGCTCGCCGCGGGAACGGCTATAGAAGCTCGAACTTCTTGTGTCGCGCCCACCGGGCGGCACACGGACAATGGCCGAGAAAAAGCCGGTTTGCTAGTTCGATCCGAAGCAGTACCAGGCACAAACGGTGAGGGCGGGGACGATCATGGACGTCACCGACGTCAGCCTTGACGCGTTCCGCGCCAAAGGCGGCAAGATCATCATGACCCACGGCACGGCGGACGACTTCATCACGCCGCACAACTCGATCGCGTACTACAAGCGGCAGGTCGCGCGGTTTGGCCACCAGCGCCTGGACAGCTTCATGCGCTTTTATTTGATTCCCGGCCTCGGCCACGGCTTCGGCGTCTTCAACGCGAAGTTCGACAGCCTCGGTGCGCTGCGCAACTGGGTCGAGAACGGGCGGGCGCCGGAGGGGCTCACGGCAGTGGACGGCAACCAGGGGCCGACGGCGAGCCGCACGCGGCCGCTGTGCGACTGGCCGAAGTGGCCGACGTTCACCGGCGCGCCGGGCAGCGAGAACGCCGCGGCGAGCTTCACCTGCGTGGAACGCTGACGCGCGCGGACGGCAGGATCTGCGCTCGCGAGAGCGCGTCGCGGCTCCACAGGCCTGCTTGACATACGCGTTGACGGAAAAGTCGCTGAGGATCGTGACCGAGACGATAAGAACGATGAACGTCGATCCCGTCTGGTCTCCGGATGGGCGTGCCGTCGCGTTCTCATCGAACCGAAAGGGCAAGCTGGACCTGTTCCAAAAACCATTGGCAGCAGCAGTGAAACGGTTGTCTTCGAATCCCCTGACGATGGGAAGTATCTCGACGATTGGTCGAGCGACGGCCTGTTCCTGCTCTATCACCAGGGAACGGTCAAGTATGCGCTTCCGCTTGCTGGCGGTCGAAAGCCGATCGTGCTCGATCGATCGCCGTTCGCGAATGACGAAGCGCACTTTTCGCCGGACGGCCGGTGGATCGCGTTTCAATCGAACGAGCCGGGGGCGGTGGAATGTCATATTGCGTCGTTTCCCGCGTTCGAGGACCGCCGGCAGATCTCGGCGCACGGAGGCAGTGAGCCCCGTTGGCGTTCGGACGGCAAGGAGCTGTTTACGTGGCGGCCGACGGGAAACTGATGTCCGTCGACGTCAAGGCGGGATCCTCCATCGAGCTCGGCATCCCGAAGGTGCTCTTCCAGACGCCGCTGTCGGCCGACTTCACGTGCGGCGTCGACAACTGCGCCGTGACGCGCGACGGCCGGCGCTTTCCCTTCATGAGCCCTCAGCGCGACTCCACCGCGCCGATTCCGATCAACGTCGTCGTGAACTGGACAGGCGACTGAAATTCGAAACTCCAACACGGTTCGACGCACGTCAACACATCGATCAGCCCACCGGTGATTTGATCCTCTGCGGCGATCGCGCGCGGGGCAATGGCTTCCTTGAGAATCTGCTGCTGATGTTTCGCGATAAACGCGTGCATGGCGTTTCTGTTCTCTGCGGATGAGGTCTCACGCGCTCAGGGCGCGTGGCCCTCCCGGGGGGGCGGCTCGGGATCGGACTCCAGGAGGCATTTCACTCCGAACCGGTGGTACGATTCCAGTGTGTCCGAGCGCATCTTCGAAAAGATCGCTCCGGAACTGAACGGCGGGATACCGGCCGGTCCGGCGTGGCACCGCGAGCTGGTCGAGAGCATGACATTGGATCTGCCGAACATCCGCCCGCCGGTGATAAGCCCCTCGACTGCCCGCGCGCTCGCGGAATTCCTGCGCTTTCGGCACCTGTTCCGAAACCTGTACGGTTTCGAGCTCGAGTGGCCGCGACTCCGCGCGCTGCTTGCGCGATTGCCCGATGCCTGGCGCGCGCTCGAAAGCGATCTCCGCACGTTTCTCGAGTTCCTCGATGCGGCCGCGCGGTCGTCGTAAGGAACGCCCGGCCGCGCCTCACGATCACCTCACGACGACGGCGCACTCCTGGTGTCATCGCGGCGCAGTCCATCGGCGAGCCCGGCACGCAGCGGACGATGCGGACGTCGCCGGGCCACCGGCGCCTGCAGAGGTTTCGCGATTGACCGTCGCCGATTCCGCGCCCTGCTTGCGGCGGTGCAGTTGGTAGCTGCGCACGCTGTCGGGGGGCATCGCCTTGGCCGCCCAGCCACCGAAGAACTCGCGCAGGTGCTCGACGCGCGCTCGGGCGGCGGTCAGGGTCCGATAGCGCTGCAGCACGTAGTCTTCCAGGTAGGCCTGCGCCATCGTGTCGAACGTCAGCGGCGCCCCGTCGGGCACCGGGATGATCTCAAGGGGTGGGTTCTTCCGTCCGCGCATACACGCCAGTGATCGCTGGACGTTCTGCCTGACACACCGATGATCACAGGTTCCGGACTGGGGCACCGGAATCGAACGTTTGTCCCAGACCCGCTAGATGGGTCTCGAATGCCTAGATACTGGCGATCAGGGTTTGGGCTTCGACGCGCGAGCGTTGGCCTTTTCAACGCGCTTGACGATTGCCAGCCCGACCTTCGTCGACTTCACCGCCGGAAACCGAGCAAGGTAGTCGGCGGCTTCGGCGGAGGCGTCCGACGCTCGGCCACTTCGGATGAGGCAGATTGTCAGCCTATCCAAAACGTGCGCGTGCCGGTAATCCGCGTCATTGCCGGGAAAGATCGATCGACTCGCAGAAAATATTTCCGCCTCAATCGATTTGACCAAGGCTTGCCGATACTGTTCGATCGCTCGGTCCAGATCGACGTCTTCGTTAGCCTTGGCCGCCGCTGAGAGGTCGTCACTGGCGCGGCGCATCGTCCAGTACTCATCGAGCTGCTGCCTGTTGTCCGGGGCGTACATGCTTAGGCGCGCGCCGGTTGATCTCGTTGTATCGAGTACCACGCCGATCAATGGCTTCTCAAGCGTGCCGCCGCGGAGTTGGGCTTGGCAACGCACGGGGGCGGTCGCCGCGCTGACAATCTTCTGGATGCGGCCCGCCACCGTCTTCGGTACGTATCCGACTTGCCCAAACGGCTCGATGATGACAGCTACCGCATTGGGATCGAACGCGTTCGTCGGCTCAGCGACTAGTATTGCTATGAATGTCGGCTCCAATTCAGGCTTGGATCGTTTAGCCGCCCCGAGGGCATCCTGATAATGTGACTCTCCGGATAGCCCGAGAAAGCCTGGCCCCGCAGACATTTCGATGGCCGACGACCCGGCGAGAACGCCAGCGACCCGAAATTCTGAGACGAAGCGCTCTCCGATGCGCCACGCTTGATCCACTTCCTTCTCATGCCGCGTGACAACGGTGACAGGTGGCGACGGCGCAGCTGTCGAGTGTAGCTTCGCTGGCACTGAAGCAGACTTGGATGAGCCAAAGAGACGCGAGAATATTCCCATGGACGATAAGTAACGATGAAGGCCCTGTCGGGGTGTTAACGGAATCTCTGTTATACGACCGGCCCCGACCTCCCGGCCCCGGCACAGCGCGGATCGCCCCGTGACACAGCGCAGATGAGCCCCAGACGCACGCGGCGGATGATCGCTTGGACCCACCGGGCACGTCAAGCGGCCGAGGGTCCGCTGGAGTCCGCTCGCGGTCGACCCGGTCGACGCACCTCTCCCGTGCTGGCGGGCACGTTCAGCAGCGGCTAGGCGCGTTCACAGAACGGCGATGGCGTCGTGGACGTGGTGTGAAGCCCGAGCGGTGGCGCACGCGGGGGTTGTGCGGCCGGCACCTCGGTCGGCAGGCCCAGGTGGCCCAGGATGCGGCGAATGACACGCACATCCTCGATGAGCGCGATCAGCCGGAGACGACCAGGTCTCACCGAACATGAGTCTGCTGACCGCTTGCTTTGGCGGAGCAACGCCGGTCCCGGCGCCCGGGACAAACGTCGTGCAAGGTTCGGGCGGTGGGAGGGCGACGCTTTTAGAGAGTGGACAAGTGCTCGTTGTATCGGCGTGCGAATCGCGAGCGGTGTTCCTCCGCAAGAGCAGGCGAATCGAGACCCTCGCGGCGCGCATGGCCGACCGGTTGCGGCAGGAAGCGGTGTTTGTGTTGGCGTTCCCGTCGGACTCGTTTCTCGTCGAAGGCCCAATCCGTTCCGAGAAGAAGGGCAGGAAGCGAGCATGAGCAAGGTTGACGTGGTCGAAGTGGTCGTCGATGACGAGCTGCGACAGAAGACACGTGCGGCGACCGCGGCATTCCGGCGCTTCTTTGCCGATGCCCCGGAACTCAAGTTATACAGGACTGCTGACGGGCGCCTTGGGTTTCAGGCGCAGTTCGCCCTGGTACCCGGCGACGGCGCCCGATTCGAAAAGGCGTATCGGGCCGTGATGAAGGTGCTCGGTGCGACGCGTGGCCGGCCCGCTGGTACGCGTAAGGTGCGGGCGAAGCTGCGGTTGAGAGAGCCCGTGTACCGCAAATTGCGGATGGCGGCCAAGCGCTCCCGGTGGACCGTGTCCGACCTGGTCGAGGAGTTGGCGAGCAAGGCGGGTCTCGCGTGATTCATCGGCCAAATAGACGCTTTCCCGAACAGCACCAGCTGGTGGCTTCAGGCGCGCTCGGCCTGGTCCGCGCAATAGACCTGCGAATCCCGGCGGGCACCAAGTCAGACCTTGCCATTCCCTCTGACGCCGGGTGAGAGTATATTCCTTCCGAGGAGACAGGCCGTGCCAAGAGTCAACTACCCAAGAGAGCAGATGCACCGCATCCGGTACACGAAGCTCACCGAGTCGCAGATAGCGGAGAAGCTTCAGCGCACGAAAGCGGGTCCGGTGAGCGCGTCTGCGCTGTCTGATGCGTTGACAGGAAAGTCGCTGAAGATCGTCACCGACGGAGGACCTGTCCTCAGCTACACCTTCAGCAGCGTCAACAAGCTCAGACTCAGTGAAGGCGACGGAGCGGCTGCCGAATCGGGGTACGGCGCGCTGACGCTGGAGCAATTGGTCGTGTTCTCGCACATGGTGCCAGGAACTCAGAGAGGCTACACCGTCATCGTCGACCGGAAGACGAGCCTCGCCACCGTCTTCGACGTCTGGTTCAGCGGATACACGGACAAGCGCGAGGTGCAGCGGCAGATCTCCTACGGGTACATCGAAGAGCGCGGCAAGCAGCCGCCAGCCGCGCGGCACGGCATCACCAACCGCCTCGAAGGCAAAGGCTTCTACTGGAAGCAGGACACCGGCGTCGAGACGCTGGAGCTCTACCCGTCGGTGCTCTACTCGAACTTTGTCGAGCTGACGCGCTTCGGCGGAGAACTGAGCTTCTGCGGCGCCTCCGATTACATCAAGATCAACGACGAGCAGTACATCTACTCCCGCGTCGAATGCGAGTTCTCCGGCACGATGACGTTGTACGCGCTCGACCTGTACACGCTGAAACAGGCGGGCATGCGCCTCGGCTTCAACGAGCAGGATGCGCTCGACTACTACATGTTTACCGGCCGCGGCGAGATGGTCGGTCAGATTGCCCAGTTCGAGCGCTTCGACGACTCGGGCGACAAGATCGCGCTCGGCAATCGGCCGGCGCCAACGAGGAAGGGCGAGCGGCCCGTCTATCGACCTCTCCTCACCAACCCCGCGATGTCCAAGGAGCAGGTGGAAGCGGCCGTCGCGAAGAGCACCGTCGCGTTCAATCCGCGCAACGCCATGGCGGGGAACAAGCTGCCGCCGAGCAATCTCCTCGTCGGCAAACAACTCACGCTGAGATACGACGATGGCGGTCCTGTCTTGAGCTACCGGTTCGATGACGCTCAGACGCTGCGCTGGCGGCGCGAGGGCGAGACGCCGTGGCGGGAAGAGAAATACGAAGCGTGGGAGCCGGCGACGAACGTCATCATGTTCGGCCATCTCCTGTCGGGAACGCCCCGCCACGACGGCCTCGCCGTCGTCGTCGATTTCGACAACGCGCTCACGACCTGCGTGCAGGGCATGTTGGGCACGCCGTACATGGCCAACGAAGCCTCACGCAAGACGTGGTTCGGCGTCGTCGAAATGGACGGCGTGGCGCCACCACGATATCGGCGCCATCAGTTTACCGACGAGCTGGTCGGACGCGCGCTGACCTGGCACTACTCGCCTGGGTTGACATCAATGCACGTCTACACGACGCCGCACTCGTTCTCGTGGATCATCTTCCTCGAGAGCGGCGCGGGCGGGCTCGAATGGAGCGGTCCGGCCGAGTACGTGAAGATTCGTGACGACCTGTATCTCTTCAACTGGCTCGAGGAGGCGTGCAACGGCACGCTCGGCATCCTGGTGATCAACACGAAGACGATGCACGACTGCGGCATCGGCTATCACTGCGGCACCAACGGCTTGAGTCTCAGCAGCATCGGCGCACAGGCGCGCAACGCCGGCGGCTACGATATCAAGAAGTTCTACGCGCTCGGGCGGTCGTGAGGTGGGCGTCATGAGACAGTCATCACTGCAGGGACGGCGGTCGTTTGTCTGGAAGGCCGGCGCGGCGCTGTCGGCGACTGCCGCGTCCGTGTTTGCCGGCGCACCCGAACGCACGCGCAGCGACGCCGGCGAGATGAAGGCTCGCCTTGCGCGGCTCGAAGATCTCAACGCCGTCCGGCAGCTGCATGACGCATATGCCAGACATCTGAACGAATGCGCCTATCACGACATTCTCGATCTCTTCGCGGACGATGCACGCGTGGAGTTCGCAGGCGGTGTCTTCGTCGGGAAAGATCGCGGCGTTCGCCGTCTGTTTGTGGAGCATTTTGGACGCGTGAAGGAAGTACTCCCCGAGCCCGTGCACACGTTTCTGCAGAGGGAGACGCATGAGCATGATGCGATCGAGATTGCCGCCGGCAGGCTGACCGCAACGGCCAGATTTCACGTCACCGTGCACGCGGAGGCCGCGATTGCGCCGGGCTGTCCGTTGGTCGACATGGCCCTCCAGCAGGGTGGCGGTGTCATCAAGTGGGTGGAAACCGGCATCTTCGAGAATGTCTACGCCAGAGAAGGTGCGACCTGGAAAATCAGGCAGCTCGCGTACCGAGCCGAGACGCCGCGCTCCACACCGTTCACGTCCACGTACCCCGAGCACCCGGGGGGACCGGACCGCCTGCTGACGGATCTCAGCGGTCTCCGGCGGCCGCCGGCAGGACTCCATCTGGCCAGACGAGAAGAAGTAGTTTGAGACGACCGGAACAAGGACGAACGCCGACGCGGCGGGAGCTGCTGCAGGGAATCGCTTGGGCCGGCGCGAGCGTGATGCACGCCGCATTGCCCGCGGTCGCACGGGGGCAGGATGCACCTGACGCGATCGCGGCGCGAATCACGGCCGACCTCGAGCGGCACGCCGGCTTCGGCGACAAGTTCTCGGGCGGACCGGGCGACACGGCCAACGCCAGATGGATCGCCGGCCGGCTGCGCGCCTCAGGTTACCTTGTGGACGAGTCCACCTTCGAGGCTCCATATTTCATCCGACGCACGGCGCGACTGACGAGCGGGACTGCGGCGGTCGATGTCGTGCCCCAGGCGCCCGTCGTCCCCACAGGCCCGGCCGGAATCACCGCTCCCCTGGCGCTGGTCGACGGCGCGGTCGCCGACGTCATCGACCACATTGATGTCAGAG
>JAHFUI010000036.1:1558-30015 GCA_023265175.1 Acidobacteriota bacterium | reverse complement strand
CTAGACATCTTCTAAGGCCGGACTCGTGACAGATGACGCAAGTGTTTGCCGGCGCGCCTTAGAAGCTGTCTTAGAGGCGCAGCTTCGCTGAAGCCCTGCCCGCGATGACGGACCCGAACCGCCGCCGCACATTTCGCCACGTGTCCTACGCGATCGCCTCGGGTGGCGACGACGGACCGAGCGAATTCAGGAAGTGATGAAAAGCGGGACTGCCGCGCTTGTCAGCGCTCAGGGCGATGAACACGTCACGGTTCACACCGGTCCGCCGCCGGCGAACGGCCCCAAAGGCGAGCGGCGCATAGAGCGACATCGGCACGTAGAGCGGTCGTCGTCCTTCCGCTTCGAATAGCCGGCGATGGTAGTCGTGGTCGTCGTTGCCTTGAAAAAAATGACGCTCGTCGAGATAGCCGTGCCGTTCGAGGTCGCTCTTAAGGACCAGCCAGGGACCCCGATTCACCGTTTCGCAGCGATAGATCCGTCCCTTGATCGGATCGACGGCTCCGGGCGTTTCGATCGCCTTTCCGCATAATCCGACGAGCTCGCGTGAGGGCCGCGGCAGCCACGACAGAAGGCGCGTCCGGGGACCGAGCGACGCGAACGTGTGGCCACACCGCCCGGACATGGCGGAGGGTGCCGGAGACGTGGCGAGCGCCCGGAGGAACAGCGCGTCGAACGCCGGCTCGCGGATCTGAATATCGGCCTGAACCTCGATGATGATCTCGGTGTCAGCCAACGCGAACCCCAGGTTGTCGCACGCGGTCTCATAGATCGGCACGGGGTTGCGAATCATCGTGGCCCGGGCCACGAGCGGTAATCGACGTGATTCGAAAAACGATTTCACCCGCCCGGCCGTGTCATCTTCCGACCCGTCGTCGACGATGATGCAATCGAACGGCAGCGATGCGGCCATCGCCATCGACTCGATGGAGCGGTCGATGATCGATTCGTGGTTGAACGTCGGCATGACGACCGTGAACCGCGGATCGAGCGAATGCAGCGCGGCGTGATAGAGGACTTCAGGCGTCGTGCGCAAGGGGTGGGGCGCCGGATGGTTGACGAGGCGGGAGAAGTACTTGCCCTCCTCGTAGCTCTGTAGGACTCTGTCAATCGTGGACGGGCTCGACACGCCGTAACGCTCCGCGCCAGAAGGCTGCGCTACAATCCGACTGCACGTGAATCCGAAGCTGATCGTCGTCACGGCCGCTTCGTCGAATCATTTCGGCGCGCTGCGGCAGATGCTGGAGTCGCTGCGCCGCCTCGACGCGCGAGTCGACTGCTACGACCTCGGCCTGACATCAGACGAAGTGCGCGCGCTGCCGCGATGGGACGGCCTCTTCTATCACAGATTCGACTACGCCGCGTACCCGCCGCACCTCAACGTGGAGATCAGCGCCGGCGAGTACGCGTGGAAGCCGGTCATCGTGGCCGACGTCGTGGAACGCGCGCGATCCGAGGAGAATCCGAGCGACGTGCTGTGGGCCGACGCCGGCTGCTACTTCCACGCACTGCAGCCGATGGCGGATCGGCTCAAGGAACGACGCGGATTGTGGGTCCGCTCGTCGCCGGGCGTCATGCGGGAGTGGACCCATCCCCTGATGTTCGATTATCTCGGCGTCGATCCGAACGAATATGGAGAGAGGCGCAATGCGGACGCGACGCTCGTCGGCTTCGCGGTCGGCAGCGCGGCGCCATCGGATCGTGACGCGTTGTATCGGAACATCGTCCTGCCGTGGAAAGCGTGCGCGTTGGCCAGGGACTGCATCGCGCCCCGTGGATCGTCACGCAAGAACCACCGGCAGGATCAAGCGGTGTTGTCGTATCTCGTGCACCGGGCGGGATACGAGTTTGCCGGCGACACGCGGCAGGCGTTGGGCGTCCGATGCAAGTGCGACCGATGGTTCTACCACTACATCGGGTTCAACGTGCCGGCGAGCGTGTATGCTCGAACCTGCCTGTCGTGACGGCCACGACCCGCGCCTTGCACCAGTGATCGCGATATCGCCAAAGACGCACGACGAGCTGTATCACGACTGGCGCAAAGCGCTGACGTTCTGCCGGACGTTGCCCGACGTGAGCCCGCCCGAGCCGGTGACGTTCCATATGTTCTGGCGCCAGCGCCGGGCGGGTTTCTGGCGAAAGCCGCGGCCGTTTGGGCGGAAGCAGGCGTTGCCGGTCAAGGCGTTCTTTGCCACGCAGGACCGCTCCCGCTGTTCGCTCGTGCTCTGGTCCGATGAGGATTTGTCGGGCAATGGCTGGCTGCGGCCGTTCAGACCGCATCTGACGTGCCGCATCTATGACCCTGAGGTCGAAGTCTGCGGTACGCCGCTTGCGGATCGACCGGATCTGTATCGGCAGCAGGACGGCCGCGTGTGGCGCGACGGCGATCTCTTCCGCATCCTCGCTCTGCACAACTACGGCGGCGTCTGGGTCGACATGGATATGGTCCTGCTCCGCAACCTTGGCGTCTTGCTGGACCAGGAGTTCGTCTACCAATGGGATCACTTCGACGGGATCTATAACGGCGCGCTGATGCGCCTGTGGAAGAGGAGCGACTTCGCGCGCGAGCTGATCGCCGGCGTGATGGCGCTCCCTGCCCACGAATTCAACTGGGGCCGCGAGAATCTCAAGCGCGCGATCGATCGCGGCCTCGCGATCACCGTCTTCCCGTCGCCGTTCTTCGACACGGACTGGCAGGCCACTCCCGACTTCAAGCCGTTCCGGAGCACACCGGAGAGCGCGAATCTCTTCGAGGGCGCGTTCGCGTGGCACTGGCACAACCGGTGGGACGAACCGATTCAGGAAGGCAGCAAATTTCAGCGTCTCGAAGCGCGAATCGACCAGAAACTGCAGCAGATGGGACTGGCCAATGGATTCGCCCGAGAGGACGTGACCGCGTGACCGAACCTAGGATCCGTCCGCTCGGGATGATCGCGCAGGTCCGTCATGTGGCGCGTCTGGTGTGGGCCGAGCGCCGAACCTACCTGCCGGGCACGATCTTCGTCGGCTTCAGCATCGCGACAGCGGTCGCGTATCCGCAGGTGATCCGCCTGATCATCGACGATGGCATTCAGGGCGGCCACACGCAGCACCTGAACCAGCTCTCGCTCTGGATGGTCGTCATTCTCCTCATCGAGGCGGTGGCGACCGGCGCGCGCGACTACTACTTCGGTCTGGGCGCCGAGCGTGTCGGCGTCCGGCTGCGGCGCACGGTGTTCGAGACGCTGCTGCGGCAGGACATCCAGTTTTTCGACAGGCGGGACATCGGTGAAATCACGACGCGGCTGTGGGCGGACGTGCCGCCGCTGGAATATGTTCTGGGCGAAGAGTTCGCCGACTCGCTGCGCTTCGCGGTGTTCAGCGTGTTGGGAACGGGTCTGCTCTTCTACACCTCGCCGCAGCTGACCTTGCTCACGCTGCTGGCCGTGCCGCCGATCGTGCTCGCCACGTCGTTTCTGGGCCGGCGCGTGAAGATCCTGGCCGCCGACGTGCAGAACGCGCACGCCGAAGCGGGCGCCGCCGCGACCGAAGTGCTCGCCGGCATCCGCACGGTCCGCGCCTTTTCCCAGGAGGCGGCGGAGCGGTCTCGGTACGATCGGCAGATGGCCCGCGCCCTCGAGCTCGCGCGCCGCAAGGTGCAGGCGCGGGCGATGCTCGGCGGCGTATCGCTGGTCGCCGGCGAGTGCGCGGCGCTGCTCGCGATCTGGGTGGGCGGCCATCTGATCGTCGCGGGGCGCATGACCACCGGCGCTCTGATCTCGTTCATCTTGTACGCGCTCCTCGTGGCGCGCGGATTCCGCAACGCCTCACGGTTCACCGCCGAATCGCTGCGAGCGATCGGCGCCACGCAGTGGATTTTCGATCTGTTGGGCCGCGCACCGGTGATTCCGATCGAGGGCGGCGATCAACCCGTCGATTTGGACGGCTCGGTCACGTTCGAGCAGGTGCGGTTTCGGTACCCCACGCGGCCGGAGGTGGAGGCGCTGAAAGGCGTCGATCTCCACATTCACCCGGGAGAAGTCGTGGCGCTCGTCGGCAAGTCGGGATCGGGCAAGTCGACGCTCCTCAATCTCATGCTGCGGTTCTACGACCCGACCGAGGGATGCGTGCTCGTCGGCGGCCGCGACGTGCGGACGCTCAGTCCGGCGTCGCTGCGCGGTCACATGGCGACCGTGATGCAGGAACCGACGCTCTTCTCGCGCACGATTGCGGACAATATCGCCTACGGCACCACCGCGTCCGACGCCGCCGGGATCGCGCGGGCCGCGGCGCTGGCCTGCGCCGACGAGTTCATTCACCGGTTGCCGGATGGCTACCAAGCGTCCATCGGCGATCGCGGCGTGCAGCTCTCCGGCGGACAGCGACAACGACTGGCGATCGCGCGCGCACTCCTCCGGCGTCCGCGGATTCTGATTCTCGACGAAGCCACCAGCGCGCTCGACGCCGGGCTCGAATCGGTCGTGCAGGTCGCGCTGCGGGCAATCGATTACCATCCGACGACTCTCATCATCGCGCATCGGTTGTCGACGGTCGCGAAGGTCGATCGCGTCATCGTGCTCGACGAGGGCCGAATCGTCGAGAGCGGCACGCACGATCGATTGATTCACACATCCACCTTCTACCGGCAGCTCGTGCAGACCCAGCTCGTCGCTCAATAATCCTCAATAATCCTCAATAATCAATGCACGGATCGATCGAGTGGTACCGATCTCATGCGAGTCCGCCGCTGGTGCGGCCGACGGCGAGCCGGGCGGTGCGAAATTGGCTGCGCGGCTGCCTCCCGGAACCTGACGTTCGTCGCAAAACCATCGTTCTGTCTTCGCGGAGGACGTTTCCGAAGCTCTCGCGCAGCGGCCTGCGCTCGGAGTTTCACGGGCTGTTCTCGGAATTCCACTCGGTGCTGGGGGCGCTGGTCTACGCCGAAGCGCACGATGCGGCCGGTGTGCGGGTCGACTTTCGCAGCCCGCTGTACTGCGAGCGCGACCGCGGCGCGAACTGGTGGACGTATTTCTTCAAGTCCGCGGACATGCGGTTGAGCCCCGGCGCAGCCGCGGCGTGTGAGGAAGTCCACCTCGACGGCGTCGTGACGAAGTACGGGAGATACGGCGGTTTCTCCGACATCGTCGGCGGAGGGCTGGCGTACCTGTACCCGATGACGTACGCCGTCAGCCGGTCGGCTCTCCATCGCCTGCTCACGGCACATGTGCACGTGCGGCCGGACATTCTCGACGAAGTCTCACGATTCATCACCACGCAGTTCGAGCCGGACGCCTACCTCGTCGGCGTCCATTACCGCGGGACCGATTCGACGCACTCGCGGGCCGGCGCATTGACCCACTACAGAACGTCGCGGGCGCCCTACCGTGCGTACGCGGACGAGGTCAGACGTGTGATCGACGCCGCCGCGCCTCGCGGATACCAGGTGTTCGTCGCCACCGACGAGATCGACTTCCTCGAATTCATGCGGCATGAGCTCGGCGATCGCGTCCTCGCGCTGGACGACGCGCCGAGGGTGCGCGCGCAGAATCAGGCAGTCCACCTCGATTCAACGTTGCCTATGTCGAACTATCAGAAAGGAAAATCGGCGCTCATCGATTGCCTGATTCTGGCGGCGACGAGCTACCTGGTCAAAGGCCGATCGAATCTCTCGGACGCGTCGCTCGCGTTCAATCCCGAGCTTCCGTATTCGTTTCGTCCTGATATCGCGGTGGCACAGCGATGACCTGGCTCGCCCGCGCGGATTGGGTGGCGAGATCGAGATCATCGCCCGATTCAACGACCAGGCCGTGCATCCATCTTCTCTTCTCCAAACACCTCAGAGCCGATCCATCGGACTCTTCACGCCCAGCGCGCCACGGTTCATGACGTGGAGATGATTCAACGCCTTTGCTTCGCCGGTTCTCGTTGGATACGCGCCAGCCCCGGCGCGTATCCACCCAGAATCGCCGTTTGGCGTGGGTTTTCGTGATCGCCTTGGCGCGCATCCAGGCCGGGAGGCGAACGCGATTCCTGCTAGAATCGCTTTCGATTCCGTCGATTGCGTCGATGAACGATGGTGCGCCGAGGCTTTGAATACGCGCGGCCTCGCCGTCTACTAATGGCCGGACTCGATCCAAAGACAATCGTTCGACATGATCAACACCGTATTGTTTGATCTCTTCGAAACGTTGGTCACGGAGTCCAGACTTCAGCCGACGCGGGCGTCATCGCTCGGTGAGAAGCTCGGAGTCGAGCCGGAGGCATTCCGCTCTCTAAATGGCGCATCCGGCGTCCGCGCGTCATCCTGGGTCAACTGTCGCTCGCCGAGGCCTTGGCCGAGATCTGCAATTCTCTGGCCGGACGTGCTGACACCACCGCCATTCAACGAATCTGCGAACAGCGCATACACGAAAAGACAGCGGTGTTTGACCGAATCTCGGACGACGTCGCAGCCCTGTTCACCGATCTGACGAATCTTGGCGTCGACCTCGGCGTTGTGAGCAATGCGGCCATGCGTAGTAGCATTGAAGCGATTTGCCGTTCTTCGGATTTGCAGCCTCCGATTATCTGCACGCCCGAGGAGTTGCCGTCAGGGAGTGTCACATGAAACGCCGCGACCCCATCATCGAAGAGCTCCACAAGCTCCGTGAAAAGATCGGCCGGGCGCACGACTTCGACGTCGATCGAATTGCCGCAACCATTCGGCGGCACGAAGCAGAGGGCGACAAGACAATCGTTCACGACCTCCCGCGACGGTCCGCTCGTCATAAGAAGGCATCGTAGATCGGGCTGCCCAACAATGCATTCGCCAATCGGCACTGAATCCGGACAGATGTATCCTGGGCAGGATATTGGTCGTCCACGATTCAACGTGTGTGCGCGATGATGAGGTCATCATGGCAGCCATAACATTTGATGTCCCGGAAGGTGCGCTCTCGGCGTTGCGCTTGTCGCCGACCGAATTCGTGAAGGAAACGCGCCTGGCAGCAGCCTTGCTGTGGTACTCGCAGGGTGAGATATCCCATCAAAGGTGCGGAGATCGCCGGGACCGGCCGCGCGGATTTCATCGACGAACTCGCGCGCCGGCGCATTCCCGTGGTGCAGGTCACCATCGAAGAGCTGAACGAGGAAATCCATCGTGAATGAGGCGTGGGTGATCGATGCCTCACCGCTCATTCTCCGTGCTGCACAGGCGTGGAGGTCGGCTGTAGCCGGGTATAGATCGATTCGAGACGCCGCGCGATCGTGTTCCAGTCGTAGGCACGAACAAAAGCGGCGCCACTGGCGCCGAGCGTGCGCCGTAGCTCGGGAGCGTCGAGCAGCAACGTGATCTCGCGCCCAATAGCGGCCTCGTCATCGACATCGACGAGTCTGGCGCTTCCCGCGCTCGCGAGCAATTCCCGGTATCCCTCGATGCGCGTGGCCACAATAGGCCGCCCGGCGGCCATGGCTTCGAGCAGCACGACCCCGAAGCTCTCACCGCCAAGCGCCGGCGAGCAGACGATGTCGGCCGCCCGATAATAGGCTGGGAGATCATCGTCAGAGACGTGACCGGTGAATGTGGCGTACACGCCCGCGTCACGGGCCGTCGCCTCGAGAGCCGCGCGATCGGGCCCCTCTCCCACAATCACGAGGCGCGCATCCGGCGCCTGCTGCTGAACGACTGCCATCGCCCGGATCAAACGATCGACGCCTTTCCGCGGCTCGAGCCGTCCCACGAACAGCACGAACCTTCGATCGTCCGGCATGGTGGCCGGCCGGGCGGCGGCCTGACGGAATCGATTCACGTCGATCCCGTTCGGCACGACCTCGTAATCGCCGGGAAAGTCGTTCGCGACGGTTCGCCGCGCCGCGTCTGAAACCGCCAGGCGGACGTGGATTCGTTGCATCAGCGGCGCGAGCAGCCAGTGGTACGGGCCGTACCACCGATGGCCCTGCTCGCGATGCGTGTGAAACGTGGCGACCACCGGTACGGTCGACTGCCGAAGCGCGAACCACGGGACGAGCGGCATCAGCGGTTCGTGCAGGTGCAGGACGTCGAACCGGGCGGTCCGAAACAATCCGGCGACGCGCCACCACGATCGGGGATCCACGCCGATGCCGGTTTCGGTACCGCCGATGACCAGTGAAATAGAAGTACTGAGGGCAACCTCGCCATCCGCGAGTGGCGCCGATGACGCGCCGAATACGCACACGTCGTGGCCCAGTCCGCGAAGCACGCGTGCTTGGGCACGGATGTGCGAGTTCACCCCGCCATCACGGCCCAGATCGTACGGTGCGCAGAGCCCGATGCGCAGCGGGCGCGCGTGACCGGGCTCGATCGTCACCGCGAGTGCATGCGTGACCGGCGGAGGAGATCGCGCAGCGGCGGCGCGAATCCCCGTTCGACCGCCGCGATGTAGTCGGGCGAAGTCACGAAGAATAAGGTAGTCTGCCAGATAAGGCCGGGCAAGCGTGGATTTTTTGGGCCGGTAGGCTTCATTGAGCATGCAGAAGGTCGTCGTGACCGGCGCCGGTGGATTCATCGGCGGCCATCTGGTCCAACAACTGGTGGCGGCCGGCCAGACCGAGATCACCGCGGTCGACATCAAGCCGCCTGATGAATGGTTTCAGCGCGATGCGCGCGCCGACAACGTGTCGGTGGATCTGCAGGATCTCGGCGCGTGCCGCCGCATCGTGTCCGGTGCCGGCACGGTCTACAACCTGGCGGCGGATATGGGCGGGATGGGCTTCATCGAGAACAACAAAGCCCTGTGCATGCTGAGCGTCCTGATTAACACGCATCTGCTCATGGCGGCGCGGGAAACGGGCGTTCACCGCTACTTCTACTCGTCGTCGGCGTGCGTCTACAACGCGGCCAAGCAGGCGGTTCCCGGCGTTGCGGGCCTGGCGGAGGCCGACGCGTATCCGGCGATGCCGGAGGACGGCTATGGCTGGGAAAAGCTGTTCAGCGAGCGCATGTGCCGACACTTCTCCGAGGACTTCGGGCTCGAGACCCGGGTGGCGCGCTATCACAACGTCTACGGTCCCCATGGCACCTATGACGGCGGGCGCGAGAAAGCTCCCGCGGCGATTTGTCGAAAGGTGATTCGCGCGAAGCTGTCCGGCGACCATCGGATTGTCGTGTGGGGCAATGGGTCCCAAACGCGAAGCTTCACCTACATCAGCGACTGCCTGGAAGGCACTCGACGACTGATGGAGAGCGACGTTCGTGACCCGATCAACATCGGCAGCAGCGAGATGGTCACGATCGATCAGCTCGTTGATCTCGTGGAAGGCATCGCGGGCGTTCGGCTGACTCGGGAATACGACACGGACGCACCCACAGGCGTCGCCGGACGAAATAGTGATAACTGCCGCGTCAAACAGTTGCTGGACTGGGAGCCGTCGACGCCGCTCCTGGCCGGACTCGAGGCCACGTATCGATGGATTTACGATCAGCTCCGCGCATCGGTCTGAGTGGACCTGAACGTTGATCGCCGTCCGACCGGTGGGCACCCGGCGCGAGCTGGACCGGTTCATCGATTACGCGTACGAGCGAAACCGCCGCGATCCGCATTGGATCCCGCCGCTGCGGATCGCCGAGCGCGAGCGGCTCTCGCCCGGAAAGAACCCGTTCTTCGCACACGCGGATTTCGAGCGACTCCTCGCGTTCAAAGATGGGCGCGTGGTCGGCCGCATTCTGGCGATCGACGATCGTCTGCACAATGAGGTCCATGGCGACAACACCGCGGCGTTTGGATTTTTCGAAGCCGAGGACGCGGGTGCGGCGCTCGCGCTGCTCAGCCGCGTCGAATCGTGGGCGCTCGCACGCGGGCGCGCCCGCGTGCGCGGACCACTCAACCCCTCACTCAACGAGAGCGCGGGACTGCTTGTCGATGGGTTCGATGCCGATCCGACACTGATGATGCCCCACAACCCGCCGGAGTACGCGGACTACATCGAGGCGGGCGGTTACCGAAAAGTGAAAGACCTGTACGCGTGGCTGTACGATCTCGACCGCGACATCGACCCGGTCATTGTGAAGCTCGCGGCGCGGGTGCAGGAGACACATCACATCGTCGTGCGCCCGCTGGCGCTTCGCGAGCTCGAGCGCGAGATCGAACGTCTGCGCGTGCTCTACTGCGGCGCGTGGGCCCGCAACTGGGGGTTTGTCCCGCCGACCCCCGACGAATTCCGCCGGATCGGAACGGAGCTCAAGCAGATCTTCGATCCGCGCTGCGCTGTCTGCGCCGACGTCGATGGCCGGGCCGTCGCGTGCGCCATCGCGATTCCCGACATCAATCAGGCGCTAAAAGGCACCGGCGGCCGGCTGTTTCCGCTTGGGCTCATTCGACTGCTTCGGCGCAAGACGATCATCGATCAGGTGAGGCTGCTGCTGCTTGGCGTCCTTCCCGAATATCGCGCCCTCGGTCTCTATCCGCTCTTGATCTGCGAACTGAGGCGGCAGATGGTGCCTCATACACCTTATCGCCGCGCCGAGCTCTCGTGGGTGCTCGAGGACAACCGCGACATCAATCAGGTGGTCGAACGTCTCGGCGCGCGACGCTACAAGACGTACCGCATCTATCAGAAAGCACTGACGTGAGCCTCACGGTGGCTGTGACCGGCGCGACCGGATTCATCGGCCGGCATGTGGCGGCGGATCTCATCGCGCGCGGCATCGATGTCCGCGCCATCATCCGGCCCGAATCGACGTCCGACGCTCCTGGAGGGACTCAGATCGTCCGCGTACCCCTCGAGGCGGCGGCGCTAGGCGATGCATTTGTCGGCGTCGATGCCGTCGTTCACCTCGCGGGCGTCGTCAGCGCGCTCGACCCGTCGGTCTACTCCGCGGTCAACGTCGAGGGGACGCGAGCGGTCGCCACGGCTGCATACGCGGCCGGCGCGCGGCTCGTGCACATCTCGAGTCTCGCGGCAGCGGGACCAGCCCCTGCGAGCGCTCCTCGTTCCGAGGATGATGCGCCGAACCCACAAACGCCGTACGGTCGAAGCAAGCTGGAAGGCGAGCGGCTCGTCACGACGACGCCAGGACTGCGATGGACCATCCTGCGGCCTGGTGTGGTGTACGGCCCGCACGATCGTGCGATGCTGCCGATCTACAAGCTCGCCGAGCGCGGTTTGCTGCCGCTCGTCGGCCGCACGGACGCGGCGTACACCCTCATCCACGTGCACGATGTCGTTCGGGCGATCGGCGCGGCGATCGACGCGCCATCCGACGGCGACATCGTGTTCGTCGGCCATAGTCATCCCGCCACGGCGCGACAGATTCTCGAAGCGATTCGATTGGCGGTCGGCCGCCCCGCGGTCATCATTCGCGTGCCGCAGGCGGTCACGCGTCTGGCCGCCGAAGGTTGCGATCTGGCCGCGCGGGTGATTGGCCGGCCGCTGCCGCTCAATCGCTGGCGGTACGTCGAGCTGTCAGCCGAGGGCTTTGTGTGCCGGACGGATCGATTGCGTGACCGGCTTGGTGTCGTCGCCCAGATCGACCTGCGCGAGGGGCTCGCGCAGACGGCCGAATGGTATCGCCGCGCCGGCTGGATTAACAGCCCGTGGTGAAAGTCTGGCTGCATTCGCCGGGCGATGCATCGCCCGTCTCGGTGCGACGCCAGACTTTCACCACGGGCTGTTAAACAGTAAGGCTGGAGCCGGCGCCGACGCGCGCGAATATCTCGAGCGCGCGCGTGATGTGCTCGGACGTGTGCGCGGCCGAACAGCTGGCTCGCAGCACGCACTCATCGCGCGGGCAGCCGGGCGGCACGATCAGATTGACGTAGAGCCCTTCCGCGAGGAGCTCCTGCCAGAGCGCGATGGTGCGCTGTTCCTCGCCGATGAACATCGGCACGATCGGCGATTCGGTCGATCCGATGCGATACCCACCCTCGCGAAGGCCCTCGCGCAATCGCCTCACGTTCGCCCAGAGCCGTTCGCGAAGCTCGGGGTGCTCACGAATGACGCGCACCGCCGCGTGCACGCTGGCCACGTTGGCGGGCGAGCCGGACGCCGTGAACACATACGCCCGCGCGAGAAAATGGAGCGCTCGCAGCTCCGGGTGATCCGAGACGCACACGCCGCCGACGCCCGCCAGCGATTTCGAGAACGTGCCGACGATGAAGTCGACCTGATCCAGGACGCCCTGCGCTTCGGCGCAGCCAAGACCGGTCGGCCCGTAGGTGCCGAGCGAGTGCGCTTCGTCGACGAGCAGATACGCGCCGTGGGCGCGGCACACCGCGGCAATCTCGCCGAGCGGCGCCACATCGCCGCGAATCGAATAGAGGCCTTCAACGACAACGAGCCGATTGCGCTGTCCCGCCGGGAGCCGCTCGAGCTTCTTGCGCAGGCTCTCCGGGGAATTGTGCCGGAATGCCACGACCTGGGACGCCGTGTGACGTGTCGCATCGTAGATGCTCGCGTGGCTGTCGCCATCGATCAGAACGATGTCGTCGGCGCCGCACAGGCCGCCGATGAGCGACAGGTTGGCCTGGTAACCCGTGCTGAAAATCAGGGCGTGCCGCTTCTGAAACCAGTCGGCGAACTCGCGCTCGAGATCTTCGTGCAGCGCCAGCGTCCCGTTCGCCGTTCGAGATCCAGTCGTGCCGGTGCCGTATTCCAGGATGGCGTCGCGCGCCGCCGCCAGGACCGCCGGATCGAGCGTCAGGCCGAGATAATTGTTGGATCCGAACATCAGCGTCGGCCGGCCGTTGATGACGACCTCGCACGGGCCGAGCACGCGCTCGATCACCGTCTCGCCGGGGCGTGCGCATCCCGACGCGAACGCCGCTCGCCGCTTTTCAACGGCTCTGAGCTTGTCGAGCAGGTCCATCCGATTGTCCATTACGCGTGCAGTCCCGTGTGGCCCGCAGCCGCGGCATCGAGATCGCCTCGCTCGTATCGCAGCTTCGTCGCGGCACGCCGCACTTTTCCGCTCGTCGTGCGCGCGACCGTGCCACGAGGCACCAGCACGACATCGTCGACCAAGAGGCCGCAGAGGTCGACGATGCGCCGGCGAATCGAGTCGGTGAGCACATCGCCCGGCACCGTACCGCTCGGCTCGACCACGATGACCGCGCGGTCGGCTTGCCCGCGCGCCATGGTCCCGAATGCGACGACCCGGCCTCGCCTGACGCCGGCCAGATCGCCAATGCCCCACTCCAGATCCTGCGGATGGTACTTCCGGCCGTTGATAATGATGATGTCCTTCATGCGGCCGCAGACGAACAGCTCGCCGTTCGACACATACCCGAGGTCGCCGGTGTGCAGCCAGCCGTCGCGGATCGTCCGCGCCGTGAGCCCCTCATCCCGATAGTAACCCGGAGTGACCGATGGTCCGGCCAATCTGATCTCGCCGATTGCGCGTTCAGGCAGCGAGCGTCCGTGTTCATCGGCAATTTGGATCTCGTGGCCCGGCAACCTGACGCCGCAGCTCACCACCGTCACCTGTTGACCGTTGCTTCCGTTCCCGGCGATGGTCGCGATCCATCGTCCGGCAACCGCGTCCGCGGACAAGCGCTCGACGCGTGGCCTTCGCCCCCGAGGCGGAAACGTGGCCGCGAGGACGTGTTCGGCGAGACCGTAGCTGGGAAGAAAGCTCGTCTCGCGGAATCCCACCGGCGCAAACTTTTCCGCGAAGGCCGCGAGCGCCGGCGCGTGAATCGGCTCGGCTCCGCATCCGGCGACACGCCAGCACGACAGATCCAGTCCCTCGAGGTCGCAGTCCTTCACACGGCGGACTGCCAGATCGTAGGCAAAGCTCGGCGCGAAGCTCACCGTCCCGCGGTATCGCGAGATGGCACGCAACCATTCGACAGGCCGCTTCACGAAAGCCTGCGGCGTCATTAGCACCGCCGACAAGCGGCCGTAGACCGCACCGATCGCCATGCCGACGAGGCCCATGTCGTGGTACATCGGCAGCCAGCTGACCGCGACGTCAGAGGTCGAAGACCCGACGCCGGCGGGCCCGCTGAACGCTTCGATATTTGCCGAGAGATTGCGATGCGTGACGACCACGCCTTTCGGCACCGACGTCGATCCCGATGTGAACTGCACGAACGCGATGTCGTCGGCGGACACGGCGGCCGGAGATTCGCACTCTGGCGCGTCGAGCGTGTCGCGCGCGACCACGAAGGCCAGCTCCGGACAGCGGGATCGCAAGTGGGCGAAGTGCGGTTGAAGGCCGGCGGTCGTCACGACCGCGCGAGCGCCGCACGATCTCAGGATGCCGGCGGTGGCCGCGAGGTACTGCGGAAGATCGCTGGTCGCCGCCGGCGGATAGAGCGACGCGGGAATGAGGCCCGCGATTGACACGCCGAAGAGCGCCGTCAGAAACTGCCCGGCGTCGCCGACGACCAGCGCGACCAGATCGCCGCGGCGCAGCCCCAAGGCCCGGAGCGCGTGCGCCACACGCCGCGACGCGTCGTACACGTCCGCATACGATCGCCGCGTTTCGACACCCGCCGCGACGAAGATGTAGCCGGCGTCGCTATGGGCCGCCTCGGCCAGCGCTTCAGGCAGGGTTCGCACGCGCGACATCAGACGGCCGCCCGGCCCTCGACGAGCGCGGTCACCTGGGCGACAACGTGAGCGACCGTCCGGGTCGCCGGCACGTCATTGAGGGGAATGGAGACGTCGAACCGATCTTCGAGCTCCGCGATCAACTCCAGGACCTGCAACGAGTCGAATCCGAGATCGGTGACCAGATCACTGCCGAGCGTCGGCGAGATAGGCCGTCGGCTCACGCGTTTCAAGACATCGAGGACGCCGTCTTCAATGGAGGTGGGAGCCGACTGTGTCATGCGTTCGGTCTAACCGTGCTTGCACGGCCTGAATGTGTACGAACGTGCCGGATTTACCGTGCAACCCCGGCTTAGCCGCGGCCGCGAGAGCGGCCGCGGATCTAGTAACGAAGCGACACTGGTCAGGTGCGGAGCTTCGTTACTAAGACTAGCATCGGCGCACCCAAGAGCGCTACGCGATCATCACCTTCCGCGGAAACTGCGAGTTGTCTTCGAGGAAGGTCTTCTTGGTGTCCAATTCCTCGAGGGTCGGCTGCACCTTCCCTGTCACATCGGTCACGCGCGAGACGAGCGTGTGCTCACCTGGTGTGGCCCCATTCCAGGCGTAGGTGAACAGCTTCCAGGAATACTTGGCGCTCGTGGCCGGATCCATCGCCGCCGGCTGCCACGGCCCGCTGTCCACGCGGACTTCGACCGACTTCAGCGGTGTTCCGTCGTTCAGCACGACGCCGAGCACCTTGTGCCGGCTGCCGTCGCGCGTCACGCGCGCGATGAACGACTTCAACTGCATGTGAGTGATCGCCGTCTCGATCCACTTCAGCTCGCCGTCGATCATCTCGCCCTTCAACGTGCGATACCAGCGCGCCTGGAACTTCCCGAGGTACTGGTCCGCCTGAACGTGGATCTCGGAGAGCCATTTGACGTTGGCCATGCCGTACCATCCCGGCACGAGCAGGCGGAGCGGAGAACCCTGGTGACGGGTGAGCGGCTCGCCGTTCAACGAGTACGCCAGAAACGGTTCGCGCGACAGCGCCTTTTCGCGCGACAGGCTCCGGCCGAACTGCTGCTCGACTTTGTATTTATTCGTTCGGAACTCGACTTCCTCTTCGCCGTGATCGGCGCCGAAAAACACGAGCTCGCGCGCCTCGGGCTTCACGCCCGCCCGATCGAGCGCCGCGCGCAGCGGGACTCCAGTCCAGCGCCCGTTTCCGGAGAGACCTTGCTGGGGACGACGATTGCCCGAGCACTCGAACCCGGCGATGAGCTCGGCGCCACCTAGCCGCCGGAGATCGTCGAGCGAGAGCGTCGTCGGCCGCTCCACCAATCCGGAGATTTTCAGACGAAAGGTCGCCGGGTCGACGATGGGATGCCCGTAGTGCTGTGCCGTGAAGAACTGGTCCTTCGGCGTGAAAGGACCGTCGATCTTGCGAATATCGATGATCCGCCTGTCGGGGCCGGTGACCGTGGGAAAGCTCTCGGGGATGTCGGTGAAAGGCGCGAGGACCTCGCCCTGCGCGAGCGCCGGAAACGCCCATTCCGGGATGCCGAAGATGCTCAGCCCCGCCACTGCGAGGCTTCCCTTGAGAATTTCCCGACGGGTGCTCTGTTTGGTCATGTTCCGATCCCTTTCGTAAGCGTCTCGATTGAAGCTGGGCCGGCGCCAGAACGCGCCACCGATTCATACCATGAAGCCGGCCTGCGTCGCTAGAATGAGAGCCGATGCTGCAACCCCTTGATCGCGCAACGAAGCAGCGGCTGGTTGACGAGATCAGTCCCTGGCACCATTCCATCGATCTGGGCGACGGGGTGGTCACACCTGGAGGAAAAACGCCGCATCACCACCATGACGAGCTTCGCCGCTTGCGTTTGCCCGACATGGTGAACAAATCGGTGCTCGATATCGGCGCGTGGGACGGCTATTACACCTTTCTTGCGGAAGGGGCCGGCGCGAGCCGCGTGGTCGCGCTCGATCACTACGCCTGGTCCATCGACTTCAAAAAAACAACCGCATACACCGTGCGGCAGCAAGCCGCCGGTCAACCGATCCGAGCCTTTCACACCGTCCCCGACCTCTGGGATCCGGTGGGACTGCCGGGCAAACGCGGGTTCGATCTCGCCAGCCGCGCGCTGAACAGTCGCGCGGAGGTGGTGGTGGACGACTTCATGACGATGGACCTGGCCAGGCTCGGCACGTTTGACGTCGTGCTGTTCCTCGGTGTGATTTATCACCTGGAAGAACCGCTGTGCGCCCTGCGGCGGCTCCGACAAGTCACACGCGGCGTGGCGATCATCGAATCCGAAGCGGTCCTGCTGCCTGGTTCCCTCGGCCAGCCGCTCTGGCAATTTGCCGACATCGAACACTTCAACGACGACCCGTCGATCTGGTGGGTTCCGACGGCGGAAGGTCTGCGGGCGATGTGTTTCGCGGCCGGATTTTCCCGTGCCGAGATTGTCGCCGGTCCGCCCCAGCCCCTGCTCCCGCGACGCGCGGAGGCCGAGCATTACCGCGGCGTCGTTCACGCGTATGCTCCGGCGTGATCCGGCGGTCCTGACCGATGAGAAATCAGAACATTGTGTTCTTGTTCGCAGCAGTCTCAGGGACTAGCTGCAACATGTCCCAATGCTCTACAACTTTATTATTCTTGAGCCGCATCATTTCAATGACGGACCATCCTCGTTGCTGACGCGTGCGCGTGACATGCACGTGAAGGACAACGATGTCACCGTCCGCAAAAGCCCGCTTAATATCCCCAAGGTTCTCCGGATACTGTTTCTTGATCCGGTCGACGAGCTCCTTGAAGCCCGCGCGCCCGTCCTCCATGTAGATGCTGTGCTGTTTATAGTGGGGGCCCATATAGGTGACCGCCTTGTCCCAATCCTTTTCATTGAGGGCGGCATTGTAGAAATCGATCGCGATCTGTTTGTTGCGCTGTTCCTGCGGGGTCTCAGCCTCGGCGCTTCCCAACGTCATGGCCGTAAAAGCGATGACGCCAAGGCCGGCCGCGATGCCCTTCATCTTCTTCATGCTCCTGTTCATTGTCCTCTCCCGCTCCTCGCCGCTGGCCGGTCCGGACGAATTCCCTTCGGCGGTCATCGTGCTGCACCGAAAGGCACTTGCCTTGACGCATCGGGATTAGAAGACCCGATTGTGGTTCTTCGGGCTCGGCTTCGTAGGTACCGGTTGGACGGCATCCCAATGTTCGACCACCTTCCCGTTCTCGAGCCGGAAGATGTCGCCCACGATATCGCCCAGTGTCCCGGGCGTCCGCACCGAATGCACGTGCAGGATGACGTAGTCACCGTCGGTGATGACCTGCTTCACCTCACTGTGGGAGCTCGGATATTCGTCCTTCAGGAACTGGATGAAGGCTTTGAGGCCCTCCAGGCCGTCGGCAGCCGACGGATTATGCTGGATGTATTCCGGCCCAAGGAACCGTGAAGCGGCATCGAAGTCTTTGGCGTTCAGCGCCTTGTCGTAGAACTCAAGCACCACTTTCTTGTTGGCCAACTCCTGAGGCGTGTCCGTCCGTGCTCCTGGAGATTCGGCTTTGGGAAAGGGATTGACCCAGGCCTGGGCCTTTTGCGCGCCAGCCGCGCCTGCAGCCGATGCTCCGCCCGCCAGGAAACCGCCGGCGACGATGACGGCGAACGCCGTGTGCAGCTTTTTCATCTCGTGCCTCCCGTGACGCCCTCTCCCGATCACCCGCGGATAAGATAGATGCCATACGGACACCGGGTAGTCTTTGCCATGAGCGGACGAGTATACCAACCCGGCAACAAGGGAGAGCACATGCGCGCGCTACTTCTCTGGGCAATCGTGACGGCGCTCGTCTGTGTCGCGACGACGGCGTCAGCCGGCGATTCAGAAGCCGACCGAGCCACTCTCGCCGGACTCTCGGCGCTCAGTGTGGTCGTGGAAGATCTGCCCTCCATCGCGACGAACAACGGCCTGACGGGGACGGCGCTGTCTGCGGACACGGAGCGGCGGCTTCGCCTCGCGGGAATTTCCGTCACGCCGGATTCGGACGCCTACCTGTACGTGCACGTGACGGTCGGGGATCCGGGAGCCTCTTCGCCACTTCCCTATTACGTGGATGTGGCGCTGATTCAGGAGATCACGATTCCACGCGGCGGCATACGGTCTCGAACCCCGCTGCAGTGCCCGACGTGGAGCGTGAACCGTCTTGGCATGGCCAGCGGCGATCGCCTGCGTCCCAACGTCTCCGATCGCGTGGGCGAGATCGTCGATCAATTCATCCGCGCCTATCGCTCGATCAATCCCAAGTGACGGCGCTGATTACGAGAGGATCCGCCGGGATCGGAACGGACACCCGTGCCGCGCAAGAAGCCACGACGCGTTGATCAGTATCTATCCGAGGATCCGCGCCGAGGTCAGCGCCCTGCTCCGTCGTGGGCACGAGGGGCGTGCCGGACTGGAGCGGCATGGGCGGCAGATTCCCTACGACAGCCGACGATGCAGCCCGTCGAAGAAGTTCAGCCGGAAGGTCGGTCCGGGGCGCCCGGTCCGGCTTCAGGCGAAGCCGCGGCCGCGGCTCCGCTGATCGCGCCGGTTCCGCATCCATCAGCCGGCCCGCGTCGCGACCTCACGGCTCATCGGTGAGATAGGTGTGCACCTTGTCGCGGAGGATCCCGGCCAGCGCCGGCTGGTCTGCCGCGAGATTGTGAATCTCATCGAGATCGTGTGTCAGGTCGTAGAGCTCCTCCTTCCCGTACTGCGGCGTCGCGATGTACTTGAACAGCGCGGCGTCGGCGCGATAGAGGACGGCAAAGCGATTAGGAAGGAAATAGGTCTGGTGAAAGCTGAACCGCTTGACGGTCGGCGCCAGCAGCGACTGCCCTTTCCACGAGGCCGGAATCGGAAGCCCGAGGCGATCGAGGATCGTCGGCGCAATGTCCACCTGCGTGGCGAATGTGAGGTTCCCGTAGCTCGTGGCGGGCGCATCGTAGAGCAACAGCGGGATCCGGATGTCCTCGTTGTACAGATCCCAGCCGTGCGCCCAGTGGCGCTCGCCGAGCCCCTCGCCGTGATCGGCGGTGACGACAACCACCGCGTCGTCGAGGTAGTGCTTGGCGCCAAGCGCGTCGAAGAGCTGCCGAATGATGTCGTCGGCTTGCCTGACCTTGTCGTCGTAGCGGTCAGGCTTGTTGAGCAGCTTCAGAATCCGGTACGGCTCGAGGCCGGGACTCACCTGGTCGTCGGCGCGCGTATAGACATGCGACTCCGGGAGCTGCACGCCCAGATAGTGCGTCGACATCAGATGCACGTAGAAGAAGGCCGGCCGGCCGAGTGAGGCCGGCGGCACCTGCTCGAGCGCTTCGAGTACGACGCGGTCGTCGTCCATCGAGTATCGGCGCGTCTGAGATCCATCGAAGAGCGTGCCGTCATCCGCGCCGTAGAACTGCGTGAGCCCGTTCCAGGCGCGATGATTGCCCGACAGCAGAAACCAGGTCTGATATCCCTGAGCGCGGAGCGCGTCCTGGACTTGGAAATCGCGCGCGCTGATGTCCCGGAACTCGCGCCCCGACAACGTGCTGGTGATTCCGCAAAAGGACTCCGAACAGGTGGAGAACGCGGCGTCCACCTTTTTCATCCGGCCGCTCTCGACGAGCCTCGAAAGAAACGGCGTCGTGGACCGCTGGTACCCGTACACCTGCATGTGATCGGCGCGCAGGGAGTCGACGATAATCAGCACGACGTGCTTCTGCCGCGCGGCCGCCACATGCCGCGGGTACGCGGCCCGCAAGACGGCGTCGCGATCGGCGACGGCACGGCGTCGAGGCGTCGGCTCGAAGGCGAAGCCGTCTGGCCGGAAGAAGCTGACAATCATCTCGCTCTTCCAGAGCAGCCCATCGGTCCGAATGCCCCAGGCCATCGTGACGGCGAAGACGGTCGCGACGGACCCTATCGCGGCGGCGACCAACCCTCGGCGGAATCGCCCTGCAGTCCGGTCCACGCCAAACGGATCCTGCAGCCATGACCGCAGGCTGTCGTCGAGCGCCCTTCCCCACCATCGCGACGCGGCCGTCATCAGCGCCATGGTGCCCAACGCGAAGAGCCCGATGCCTGCCGCGCCAACCGGGATCGGTTCTTTACCCGACCACACCGTGGGAGCGAACGCGGCGACGAGATGGCCGGTGATGTTCCGGCCCCAGAACGCGTTGCTGATGATGTTCAACGCGTAGAGATAAATCTGGCACGTGAACGTAGCGGCCGGAAGGAGCCGGCAGGCGAGGCGAGCCCATCCGATTCGGCGCGGCGGTTGGAAGACGACGAGCGTACCCAGCACAACGAGGAGCAGCGCGTCCCATTCCGCCAGGACAACGACGTGCGTGGCAATGGAGAGCCGGCCTTGCCCGAATTGCCGGACGAACGCTGCCGCCGCCACCCCGCTGAGCAGCAGGTGGATGCCGACAAGCAGGACGGCACCTAGCAGCCCGTGGTGAAAGTCTGGCTGCATTCGACGGGCGATGCATCCCCGCTGGCTGCGTTGCTCCTCCGTCAAATACACCCGGTATTTTCGGTCGTCGCGCCTTGTCAGCGGGGCGCCTCGCCCGTCTCGGTGCGACGCCAGACTTTCACCACGGGCCGCTAGGGGACGACGAACCGTCACGCCCTCGACCGCTGGCCGGCAGCGATCTCGCGGTGCGACCGGCGCTGGATGTCGTGTTTGCATTCCTCGAATGTGACGCCAGGCACTGGGTCGCTCACGCGGCTACGACGACCGACATCTGTCCTTGCGGCTTCCGCGTGCGCTTGACCCACGTCGTGGCCGAGCGCCGTCAGGAAATCACACCTGCGTCAGCGACGCGCCTTGATGATACGGCAAATCTGCAGGATCAGACGGGCCTTGAGCAGTTCCTGCCCTGGATGGGGTGGGCCCAGGTCTGCGAAGACGTTACCGCTACCTTTGCGCGACTTCCTGCACCTGCGCGGTAGAATGGCGAGGAGATGATCGCTCGCTACGTCGCTCGTGCCCTGGAGCGCGCCCAATATCGTCTGCTCGCGGACGGCACCTTGACTGCGACGGTCCGCGGGCGCCGCGGCGTCATCGATCGGCGTGGCGCTGCTCGCGCTGATACTTCGACAGGGTGGCGTCACCTGCAAGCAGTGGCAAGGTCATCGGATCGCACACGCCGGGAATGACCTGCGATCCGTGAACACGAACGGCGTGTCTGCGCCGTAAAGGAGGAGTAGCAGTGGTGAAACAACTTGCTGTAGTCGTAATCTGCCTTGCGTGCCTGTGTGGGAACGCGATGGCGCAGGACGCAAGAGACGTCATCGCCAATGCGCAAAAGGCATTGGGCGATCTGAAATCCATCACGTATTCGGGATCGGCCAAGGATGTGGCCTTCCAGCAGTGCGGATCCAACGCGGCCGACATGATCTGCCGGGGAACACATGATCCGATGCGGCCGATCAGCAACTACGTCCGCGTGATCGATCTGGCGGTCCCCGCGTCGCGTCACACCGGAGCGACGAACAATCCTGCGGGTGGTGGCGCAACGACGCCGATGCCCGGAACGTTTTTCCAGCAGGTCACGCCCCAACAGGCAGATGTCTCGCAAGCCTTGATCGGGTCCCTGGAGCTTTACATCACACCCTGGGGTTTCCTGAAAGGCGCTGCTGCGAACAACGCCACCGTGAGCCGCCGCAAAGTCAAGAACCACACCGTCCTGACCTGGAGCCCAACGGTCAAGGCGCCTTCCGGCAAGAGCTACTTCATCAATGGCTTCGTCAATGAACAGAACATCGTCGATCAGGTCGAGACATGGCTGGGCGACAACATCATGGGCGACATGCACATCCTCGCCACCTACACGGGCTGGAAGGACTTCGGCGGAGTCATGGCTCCTTCGAAGATCGTGCAGACGCGCGGTGGATGGCCTTACTTTGAAGTCACCGTGACGGCGGCGAAGGCGAATCCCGCCGATGTTGCCACGCTGGTTCCGGCGCCCGCACCGGCTGGAGGTCGTGGTGGCGCGGGTGGCGGCGCTCCAGGCGGCGCGCCGCCGGCGCTCGTTGTCACGACTGAGAAGCTCGGCGACGGCCTGTGGAGGCTCACCACTGGAGCCGGCAGCTACGATTCGCTGGTCGTGGAGTTCAAGGACCACATCATGATGCTCGAGGCCGGACAATCCGAGGCGCGTGGTTTCGCGTACATCGCCGAGGCGAAGAAGCTCATCCCCAACAAGCCGATCCGTTACGTGATGAACACGCATCCTCACTCCGATCACACGGCAGGGCTGCCGGCGCTGGTGGCCGAAGGCGCAACGATCATCACGCAGAAGAACAACGAGGAATTCTTGGAGAAAGCGCTCGACACTCCAAGAACGCTGCTGAACGACACGCTCGCCAAGAATCCGAAGAAAGCAAAGGTCGAAACCGTTTCGGAGAAGAAGGTCTACTCGGATGGAACGCGAACAGTCGAGCTGTACCACGTCTCTCCCGTGCCTCACTCAAACGGCTTGATGATCGCGTACATCCCGAAGGAGAAGGTCCTCTTTCAGGGCGACTTCTCGCTGCCTGCTGCGGGGCAACCGGCCAACGATCACATAAAAGCCCTGGTTCCGATTCTCGAGAAGCTCAATCTGGACTTTGATCGCTACATAAACGTGCACACCTCCGCCACGCCACAGACCAAGGCGGATCTGTGGAAAGCCGTGGGGAAATAGCAAGACGCACTCGCGCGGTAGATCGCTCAGAGATGATGACTCGCTACGTCGCGCGTGCCTTGGAGCGGGCCCGACATCGGCCGGACCCTAACAGCCCGTGGTGAAAGTCTGGCTGCATTCGACGCCGGACTTTCACCACTGTGCTGCTAACGCGTCGATTGGCTCGGGCCGCGCTCCTCGGCCCTGGCGCCCGCGAGGACGTTGCGCATCCCGTAGTTCCCTTCGTGGCAGGCGTACTCATACATCCCGTACTCGGGGTGCTGCCTGAACGGCAGCGACACCTTCCACGGGCGGACCCACGTCTTCGGATCGTCGACCGTGGCTTCGTACTGAATCACGTCCGCGGCGACGCGCGTCAGGCGCTCCACGATCTTCAGATCCTGGCTCGTCAGGTTCGCGTTGCCGTTCAGCGTGAGGCCCACCTTGCCGTTGAAGTTGGTGCTCTCGATGACCAGCGTGTCGCCTTCCCAGTGTCCCCGCGAGTCGCCCATGTACTGCTTGATCTTCGACCCGATGTGGGGGCGTCCGTCGAGCGGAATGCTCCGGACCTCGTGAATCATCTCGTTCCGGATGACGACGTAGCCCGGGAACTGGAAGATCTCGGTGCCCATGTTGTAGCCGGTCGGCATCATGGATGGCAGCAGTCCGCGCGTGATGCAGCGGTCGTACGGCCCGAGGTCGCTGTACTCGTTGAACGCGTGGGCGACGACCTGATCGGGAAAGTCGTACCAGTAGGTGCTCCGCGCGACGGCCACGCGCGCTTGTCCCTCGGGCGTCATCGGCGGAATCCGGCCGTCCGCCGGCTCGACCACGAACGACGCCTGCCGTGACGGGTTTCCGCGCTCGCCCCAATGCGAAGGGGGACCGGTGCCGGCGCCGCGGCGCGGCCGCTCGACGACCTCGGTTTCCCTATCCTGAGCGGCCTGCTGGCGGCTCTGCGCGACGCGGGCCGCGAACTCTTCGTCGTTCAGCTCGTTGCGGCCGGCGAGCGCAGCGGGCCGCTCGTAAGGCGTTCCCTGCATGTCGCTGCTCGGCCAGAGGCCCTGCAGATCCGGGTCGCCCCAGGGCGTCCGCGGGGTGCGGTACGGCGCCGACTTCACGGCTTTGCCGCCCGATCCGGCCGACGCCCCGGCGGACTGCGCGGCAACCGGCCCGGCGGCGCCCATTCCCGCCAGCGCGATGAGCGCAACTGTCACGCTGAATCGATCACGCATGTCCCTCCTCCTCTCCCGCCGCAACTATCGGCGAACGGGATTCCCGTAGATTTCGATCCGGCCGATGTTGATGTAGCCGCCGGCGCCGTGCCCGCTGCCGGGCATCAGGTCGGCGAAGCCGACGGCGTCCACCCTGGTCAGGTCGGGGTGATCGATCCACGTCCCGACCGTGACGACGCGGGCGATGTCGAGCTTGAGCCAGCGCAGATCGGCCGGCGTGATCTCGCTCTCGTTGAAGTCGGCCTGCAGGCCGGACGGCCGGTCGCCGACGAGCCACGTGCCGTCGGCGAGCTTCACGATCGGCCAGGCCTGGTGGAACCCGGACGTCCGGACCACCCAGCGAATCTTCGCCAGCGGCACGCTCAGGTCGACGAAGTTGTTGCGATCGCGCAGCGCCGCCGCGCTCGGCGACATCGTCGTGCCGGTCCAGAGGTTGTGCGGCACGAGGTTGCCGCGGCCGGCGACGAGCTGAATCTCCTTGGCGGTCGTTCCGTACAGCGTCAGTTCCAGATTCGGATTGGCGACGCCGCCCTGCACGGCTGGCCAGGCGTTGTGATTGTCGGGCGGCGTCGGAAGCGATTTCCACGACTCGCTGAAGAAGAGCGGCGGCCGCATCGTCGCCGGTCGCGGCGTGGCTTGCTGCGCGATTGCAGTTGATACGCACCCCGCGAGCATCAACGCGCCGACGATCCCTGTTCGACCTCGCGACATGAAAGCCTCCCTCGAACGAGCCGATGCCATTCGGCCTTGCGCTGTACGATTTACGTTTTCCGCGGATGCTTCGGAACGAACGCCAGGAACCGGCGTGGATTGTCAACCAGGATGCGGTGGAGAACCTCGTCGCTCGCGCCGGCGGCTTTCAGCTTCGGCAGGAACATCGTCAGCGTCCTTGAATAGCCACGCGAGGCATCGGAGGAGAACATCAGATGATCGGCAAAACCCGCCTCGATGAGAGCCATGACCATCGGCACCTGTTGCGCGTCGCCGTTGCCGCCCTGGCGATCGAACCCGACGAACGCGCCGCGCCTGCAGATGATTTTCTGCACGTATACATTCGCGTCCACGAGACTCCCCAGGTGCCCGATGACGACGCGATCCGGTTTCACGCCTGCGTCCTCGAGAATATCGAGCTGTTCGAGCGCCGACTTGCCGGGGATCCCGGTGTGGGTGAAGATCGGAATGTTGGTCGCGACGTGCGCCTTGCCGATGGCGCGGAACACCTTGCGCTCGTCGGCCGTCATCTCGTCCCACGAGCCAATCTCTCCGAATGCGCCGATGGCGTCGGCGTCGACCTGCTTCATGATCGCCTGAAACACCTGCCCTTCGCTCATCGTGGCGATCTCTGTTGGGTAGAACGGCTGCGAGTAAAAGCCGGCGGAGGCCACGACCGGCAGGCCGGACTTGATGGAGACCTGGCGCAGGAAGCTGATGTTGCGTCCCATGTCCGGATGGCCGGCGTCGACGATGCAGGCGACGCCGTCGCGTTTCGCCGTGCCGAGCTCTTCGGCCATCAGATCCACGTCCTGCATCGGATTCGGGCCCGGCGGCGCCGGCGGCGGCCCCCCCGTGCGTCCCGCGCCGCCCGCGGGAGCGGCCGGCAGGCCATTCGCGGCACGGACGGCAGCTGTCGCGGCGCCGAATCGCGCGCTAAAATCGGGCGCCAGCGACATGTGCTCGTGGAAGAGCGTGGCGCCGCCCGCCAATTCCTCGGGCGCGTAGTCCTTGAGGAGCGTTCTAATGATGGCGCCTCTTGGAAAGACGAGCCCCTGAGCGAAAGCTGCCGTCGGCAGCGCAGCCGCCGCCACGCTCAGTCCCAGGAGCTCCAACGCCTCGCGGCGCGTCACAGGTCGCGAACAGGACTCTGCCATGGTCACTCCACCCGTGGCGCTGACTATAGCTCAACAGCACGGCCAGTCAACCTTCAGTCAGGCGAGGCGTTGATGGATTCGTGGAACGAATACGAGCTTACTTAGATTGGTCGTCCACTCTGGACGCCGACAGGATGTCCTTCATCGCATAGTTTCCCTCGTGGCAGGCGTATTCGAACATGCCGTAGCGCGGATCGCGGCGCAGGGGAAACGACGCGGTCCACGGCCCGGTCCATGTTCTCGGATCGTCCACCGTCACCTCGTACTGCAGGGTGTCGGCCTCCGTACGGGCGAACCGCTCGGTGATCACGGCCGCGTCGCTGAGCGGCAGGATGTTGCCGTTGCCCTGCGCGCCCGTCTTTCCGTTCAGGTTCTTCGTGGTAACGACGAGCGTGTCCCCGTCCCAGCGGCCGCGCGTGTCGCCCATGTAGGACTTGAGCGCTGGCGAGAGGTGCGGCCGGCCGTCGAGTGGGATGATGCGCGTCTCGTGAATCATCTCGATGCGCAGGACAACCCGGCCGGGCGCCTGGAGAATCTGGTTCCCGTTGTTGTAGATGACCGGAAACATCGACCCGAGTGGACCGCGCGTGATGCAGCGGTCGTAGGGTCCCAGGTCGTCGAACGTGTCGAACCCGGTGTACTGCGTGTAGGTGCTCTTCATGGCGGCGGCGTGGCGCGCGCCCTCCGGGGTCAACGGGGGCAGCTTGCCGTTGCTGGGCGACACGATCAGGCTCGCCTGCCGCGACGCCTCTCCACGTTCCAGCCAGTGGGGCGGGGGCGAGGTCGGCCCTCCCACGTCGCCCATGCCGACGATGTCGCGCGACGGGTTGTTGATGTCGAAGTCCGCCAAGTCGAGCCGCTGCTGATCGTCGGCCTCCTTCTGGCGCTGGCGCAGCTCCTCGTCGGTGAGATAGAGGCGGTCGCCGAACTGAGTCGGTCGCTCGAAGGGGACGCCCACCATGTGGGTGCTCGGCCATATGCCTTGCAGATCGGGATCGCCCCACGGCGTGCGCGGAGTCTTGTAGGGGGATTTCTGCGCGTCCACCGACACGACGAGCACGGCCGCGGCGACCGCGGCGACCAGGACGGTGCGAGCAGCTCGACGGAACATGTGCATCTCCATGGTTCCCAATTGTACGGCCGGCCAGCTCCCGGCGGTCAGAGTGCGACATGGCGTGCGGCCGCAGTGCGCCGGCGGACAGGTGGTCGGTAATCCCGCTACAACGGTTCCACCCGCGCGGTAGAATGGCGAAGAGATGATCACTCGCTACCTCGCTCGTGCCTTGGAGCGCGCCCAGTATCGTTTGATCGAGGACGGCACCTTTACCGCGACAGTCCGCGGTCTCCGCGGCGTCATCGGCACTGGTGCCACGCTTGAAGCGTGTCGCGTCGATCTGACTGAAGTCATCGAAGAGTGGGTGCTGGTGCGCGTCGCCAGGGGGCTGGCCATTCCCGCCCTGGACGGTGCGACGATCAAGGTCCGCCGAGCGAGCTGATGCCGGCGTGGGGCGCGGTCAAGCGCCGAGACCTGGTCGCCGGTCTCCGGACGCTCGGATTCCAGGGGCCGTTTTCAGCGGCAGGCACGAGTTCATGGTTCGTGGTGAGCTCGTCTTGACGATTCCCAACCCGCATCGCGGAGACATCGGCGAAGCGTTGCTCGCCCTCGTTCTTCGCCAGGCTGGTGTCACGCGCAAGCAGTGGGAAGCTGTGTAGGAACGAGCGCGCCCGGCCGAAGTTCGCCCCCAGAGCTTCGGTCCGCTTGGTGGCACCCTGGCTGACGCGGCATGATAGCTTCAGGTCGGTGTCTACGGCTATCAGAATGCCATCGATCTCCGCCCCACCCCATGTCGATCGACCCATCCCTGGTCGCGTTGTGAAGATGCATCGAATGCGCGGCCACTCTGTCGGCAAGCGGAGCCGGTGGCCGATGTGCAGATGGGGATACCTCGGTTGTCCACAGCACCCGGCAGTACGAGAACAACCGCGCGGAGGTGTCGCATCAACCGACGCGGCACCGCGAACCGCAAATGCGCCGGTTCAAAGCCGCCGGGCACGCTTCTTTGTCCGTGCACGGCCTCGTGCAGAATCTCTTTCGGGTCGGACGCCACGTGGTGCGCGCGGTCACCCATCGCCTGCTGCGAACGCGTGCCTTCAGTGTGTGGCAGGCAGTGACGTACGCCGGCTGAGATCGG
>JAHFUI010000036.1:0-1458 GCA_023265175.1 Acidobacteriota bacterium | reverse complement strand
CGGCCTCGTGCAGAATCTCTTTCGGGTCGGACGCCACGTGGTGCGCGCGGTCACCCATCGCCTGCTGCGAACGCGTGCCTTCAGTGTGTGGCAGGCAGTGACGTACGCCGGCTGAGATCGGAGCGCGGTCGGCCACCGCGGGGCAACCTCGCGCGGCGCCCCGCCAACTTGACAACGTCTTAATTGTTGCGGAGGACAGCCGTTCGCGTCGTACCAGGCCGGTCTATCGACCTGGGTTCACCGACCGGATCGGCGTCCTGCCGGGCGGCGGCTGGATGGCGGAGCCGGTACCTGGTCCCCAGAGGTCGACGCCCTCGGAACTGTTCCCTCTCGTCCTCTCGGGAGCAATCGGCCCGACGAGCGTGAAGCCGCGTCCCGCCGGCCGCGCGGGTGGATTGGCAGGATCTATCACGAGGTTCTTCCCGAGAATGGCGGCGATCATCTCGTTCTGCACGACCCGGGCGACGATATTCCGATCGAATGTCGGCGGGTCGCTCTCACCCCAGTCCTGGTGCACGATGTCGAAGTACAGGGTGTCGCCGACGATCAAGACGTTCTCCATCGCTCCAATCGTGTAGGGGTTGTCGCAGCGGCCGCACACCACGCCCCGCAGCCGGTCACCGACCAGGAGAAACGTGAAGATCTGCTTGTTCATGCCCAGGCCGATCGGCGAGAGCCACGTGCCGACGACATCCGCCGGCCGTAGCGCCTTGAACGGTCCGGGCTGCCAGTAGGGCGCGGGCGGTCCGAGGCCACCGCCTCCCCCACCGCCACCGCCGGCGGGACGCGTCACGGGCAGCGCAGGCGGAGTGCCCGGCGGGAGGTGATACGCCGGCGCCCCACCGGGGTCGGCCCCGCGCGGGTCCTTGACGAGCGTCAGCGCGTTCCCGTTCCGTATGCCCGCGGCCCCCGTCACGATCAACCGCCCATCGGCGAGCATGGCATGCTGGTTGTCGACGGACCTGATGCTGCCGTCCGGGTTGGCGAAGGTGACCGTGAAGTCGATACCGGCCTTCTCGTTCCATGTGCCGTCGATGAAGCCAATCGTGCTGGCGTCGGCGCAGTTTCGGCAGTACACGCCGGTGACCCGGTTCCCGCGGATCACGAGCTCGTAGATGTGCGGCTCATCCCCGAGCGGCGTTCGCCATCCGCCCCGCCAGTAGTCGGCGTCGAGCGCCGCGGCCGGCTGTGCGAGCACCAGGGTCGCACACGACAGCAGTAGCAGTCCCGGCACAGTCCTCGAAGCCGATCGGGTTCTCATCGCTGGCACTCCTGAGGATAAGAACAATACAGAATGCTCGAGGCGAATGCCAGCGAGCACGTCCGGGATGCGCGCCACCAGCGCCCCAAGGATGGCGCGCCCCGGAGGACTCGGAACCGCTCGCGACGAGCGCAGCGAGTCGCGGCGCTTCCCGAGAACAGGCGAGCGCGGCCAGCTCGCGAAGCGAGTTGGCGCGC
>JAHFUI010000185.1 GCA_023265175.1 Acidobacteriota bacterium | reverse complement strand
AAGTTCCTGCCCAAAGACGGCGCGATCACGCTGTTGGGAGCGGCCCAGTTCGCGGCCAGGGAATCGCCCTGATCGCTTCTCATCGTCCCGGCGATCTGCACGTCAACCTTCGGGAGGGTGTACGACCCGAGTGCCGTGAAGCGTGTGACGAACCCGGTGTTCGTGTTGCAGTACGGGTTCGTCGTGCTCAGCTCCGGCAGAGCCGCCCGGATGTCGCAGGAGTTGATGAGTGTCTGGGCGGTGTTGAAACCGCCCTGGAAGACCAGGCCGTTACGCGGCCTCGCGCTGACGTTGAGCGAGACCGAGTTCGACTTCTGGGTCTGATCTCCGTAGTTGCTCGCCAGCGTGACGAAGTTGTTGGTGGCCGCCGACGCCACGCTCGGGTTGATGTTGTAGAGCGGCCCGGGAATCGCATACCCGCCGCCATTGGGCAACCGCGAATCGAGCGGCGCCGATATCGTGAAGGGGTCGTAGTTGCCCGCCTTCACCGTGAGGTTGTCCGTGACGATGAAGTTCTCCAGCCAGCGCCGATAGTAGCCGACCTCCACGGACACCCGCGGCAGCAGCTGCTGCTGGACCGACGCGCCGATCTGCCAGTCGCCCGATCGCACGCCCCAGCCGGACATCAGCGCCGGGTCCTGGGTCGTATCGAACACCGACTTGCCGAAGTTTGTATTCGCGACCGAGCCGCAGAAATCGCCGCCGCTGCCGATCAGGTTCTGCGAGGCGTTGTTCAACAGATCGCAGTCGGGGATGAAGTTCTTGTTCGAGTCCGTCCAGGTCCGCGTCGCTGTGGTGGACACGCGCGAGGTCGGCCGGCTGGCCACGAACAGCCCGGCGTTCTGTGCCGCTTCCAGATACCTGCCGAAGCTCAGTTTGACGGCCGTCTTTCCGTTGCCGAAGACGTCGTAGGCGATGCCGCCGCGCGGCGTCAGATCGTTATACGCATCGACGCCTTTGGTCTCAGGGAACGTGGTCACCCCCGGCAGAAACCTGACGCCGCCGATCGCCGCCTCGGGGAAGATGCTCGAGGCGTGGTCCAGACGGAGAGCGCCCTGGAGCGTCATCCGGCCGATCGTCCATGCCTCCTGCGCGTAGTACGCGTCGTAGCGCACGCGCTGAAGGACGGGAAATCGGTTGATCGTTTCAGTGAGCTGGTCCGGGAGGCCGTTGTTCGTCCGGTACGTCAGGTACTGATTGTTGGAAAAATCCTTCCGGTTGTCGACCAGATAGCCGCCCTGATAGCCGAATTTCAAGCTTTGGGCGCCCAGGACGTACGAGGCCGACGCGCGCCAGTTGTACGAGCCCTGCCAGTTCGAGGAGAAGTTCGGCGAGCGGTACGTGAGGCCTGCGATGCCGCCGTTGTTGGCGCAACCGTTCGCGCACTGTTCGGTGATGCGCACGAGATCGGCCGCCGGACTTCCCGGCATCAGGACACCACCCCACTTGCTGCCGTAGGCCCCCAGCCCCGCTTCCAAGAGCAGGCGGTTCGTCAGCGGTGACTGCCACGTCGCTTGCCGCACGCGCGCACCGTAGTCCCGATACCCTCCCGTTTCCGGCGCAGCGGTCGCGCTCACCGATGGCGTCGGTGAGGCCCCGCCGGCGATGATCTCGCCGGCCTCGGACCGCCGGCACGCGTTGACGCTGTCGGGGGCGCCCTGGAATGCCGCGCCTTCGCACGGCATCTGCTCGTCCCAGAACACGCTGAATTTATTGCGCGCATTCGCCTGAGCCGTCAGTCGCAGCGAGGAGGTGCGGAACGAGGCCGCGGCAGCGGCCGGTCTTGAGGGGTCTGCCACGTACGTCCACTTGGTCGGATCGCCGGCGTTCAGGTTCGCGAACATCCCCGGCACCGTGCGATGACTGCCTTCATCGCGGATCACGCCGAAAAACCACAACCGGTCTTTCGCGATCGGCCCGCCGACACCGAGGTTGAAGTCCCAGATCTTCGTGTTGACGCCCGGCGTCGTCAGGCCTCGATCCTTCAAGTCCTGCGTGTAGTTGCTGCCGACCATGCCCTTGGTGACGCCCGAGGCGTAGAAGCTGCCCTTGATGGTGTTCCCACCGGTCTTCGGCACGACGTTCAACGCCGGCCCGCCGACTTCGGCCTCGCCAAGGCCGCCCGACGTCGTCATCGTGATCTCCTGCGCGTTGCCGACGTCGGCGATGTACGACGACACGCCGGCGCCGTTGAAGGCGGACCCGACGCTCAATCCGTCGACCTGAAGACGTCCCTCGTTGCCGCGGCCGCCGGCGCTCCCGAAAACGACCATGCCCGGAACGGCCTGGACGTCGGAGGCGGCGCCCGCGGCGACCACGGTGTTCGGCATCAGGGTCATGAGCCCGGCGTAGGCGCGTGCAGCGGGAATGGACGTGATGAGGTCGGTGCTGATCGTGGTCTGGCGCCTGACGCTCTGGGTGTCGACGACCGGCGTTTCGCCCGTCACGGTGATCGTTTCACTGACCGCCCCGACCTTGAGATCGGCGTTCACAACCGCAACGAACGAGCCCTGCAGTTCGATCCCTTCGCGCTTGAAGTTGCTGAACCCGGCGAGACTGAACGTCACCGAGTAGACGCCCGGTCGCAGATCGACGATGCGGTATTGACCGCTCGTGTCAGTCACGTCAGAGCGGACTTTCTCGATGAGCACCGGACTGGCGGCCTCGATGGTCACGCCAGGCAGAATGGCTCCGGATGAATCCTTGACGGTGCCGGTAATCGATCCCTGCGCCCGCGCAGCCGAGGGGATCATGAGCACGCCGACGAAGACGAATGACGCCAGAGTCCAGACGCGCATAATTCAAGGTCTCCTCACTTAGATCTTCGCCCCCGCTGCCGTCTTCTCCGCGGTACGTGCGGCACTCAAATCGATCCTGTGATCATCGTCGAATCGAGACGCCCCGCCGTCAAAAAATCGTCAAAAAATGAGTCCGAAGCCTGGTTTTTGAAGACAAATCAAAGCATTGGAGCGTATGCTGAGCCGCGAGCGGGCCATTGAGACCCTGAAGTCGATGTGTCGCTGTGAGGATGGTTATGAGAATGATTGCGTTCGTCGCCGCCCTCGCCGGCGTGCTGATGACCGGCGCGCCGGTCACGGCGCAATGGCTGAACTATCCAACAGCCGGCATCCCGCGCCTGGCTGACGGGAAGCCGAATCTGACGGCGCCGGCTCCGCGCACGGCGGACGGCAAGCCCGACCTCTACGGGATCTGGGAGCCGACTCCGAAGTACCTGAGGAACATCGCGTCCGACCTCAAGCCGGAGGATGTGCCGCTCCAGCCGTGGGCGGATGCGGTGTATAAGGAGCGCCTCACGGGTGCCCGGGCGAGAGAAGAGCCCGATGCGAACTGCCTTCCGCAGGGCGTCCCGAAGATCGACGCCGCGCCGGCGCCCTACAAGTTCATCAACACGCCGACAGGGATCGCCGTCCTGTACGAGGCGTTTACGCAGTGGCGGCAGATCTTCACCGACGGCCGTCCGCCGCTGAGGGATCCCAACCCCACGTGGTTCGGCTACTCGATCGGCCGGTGGGAAGGGGACACGCTGGTCGTCGACACGACCGGATTCAACGGAAAAGGCTGGCTGGATCAGGTCGGGCACCCGACAACCGACGCGCTTCACGTCACCGAGCGCTTCAGGCGCCTCAACGTCGGGGAGATGGAGCTGCGGATCACGATCGACGATCCGAAGGCGTACACGAAGCCGTGGGACGTGACCGAGAAGCTGCTGCTGCTCGTGGATTCCGAGCTGATCGAGTTCGTGTGTCACGAGAACAACAGGGACCTTGAGCACCTCCCAGGTCAGCCACTCAGGTAGCAGCAAGCCATCTCTCAAACTGGCGCGCCATCCGCTTTCGTCTTCGATGGCGACCGGGCACGGACGTTCTCAGGAGACCGTCTCAGCCAGATTCATCATCTTTGCCAGTGCAGGCCAGTGTCGGCTGGCGCGCAGCGCACCGGCGCCCCGGGTGGCGCAGCAGCATGGGGATGTTGAGGAGCTTATAGTTGGGGTCGGCAATCTGCCGAACATCTCGAGGCAGGCCGCGATGAGCGCGCCAGAATCGCAGGTCCGTTGCACTCCAGTGGGCCGAGGTTATCTATTCACACGGAGACGGATGTTGATCTGAAGACCTCGTTGCGCAGGCGAGCATACCGTGGATCGTCGCGGAAGTCATCGAGGTTGGGATCCACGTCCATTGAGTGCAACCAGGCGGAGTTTTCCTTCACGGCGCGCTCCAGTTCCTCGAACGCTTCCTCGCGTTGACCGAGCGCGGCCCGAAACACCGCCATGAAACAGGCGTCCACGTATTCGGACTGACGGAGCCGTTCGAGCGCCTCAAGAATCGCGAATGCTTCGGAGGTGCGTTGCTGCTTTGCCAGGCACGTGCCCTCGAGCGCTCGGAGCCAGGAAAGGTCCGGAGAGATTGCGGACGCCGCCCGGTATTGAGCGAGCGCCTCGTCGGGCCGTCCGGAGAATTCCAGCGCCTGGGCGTACGTCGCGCGCGCCACCTGCAGGTACGGATGCAGCTCGATGGTCTTCGTCCCCAGGGCGATCGCCGCGTCGAATTCCCGCCGCCAGAAGCGGATGAGCACTTCCATCGCGAGCACCGTCGGCAGGAGCGGATCGGCTCGATGACCGCGAGCCAGGACATCGAGCGCCTCGTCGCTTCGTCCAAAGGACGCGTACAGCCTCGCCAGCCGGACATAGGTGGAGGCGAGCGCCGGGTTCACCCGCAGCGTCTCCTGGAACTCGGATTCGGCCTCCGCGAACTTTCGCTCGAAGACGTGCAGGCCGTGCGCATGATTGCAGTGGAGCTCCGACGTCAACCCGCCCAACGCGGCGGCCTTGGCGTGCGCGTCCAGAGAGCGGGGGTACATGTCGCGCGGCTGACGCATCCCGAACGTCGCGAGCATGAGCGCGGACGCCGAGACTCCCTCGAACGCGCGGAAATCCGACGGGCATTCCGCAGCCGCACGCTCGAAGCAGTCGAGGGCGCGTTCAAACCCCTCGCGTGTCCTCCGGTTCCAGAAGTGCCAGCCCCGCCGGACGAGCTCGTCGGACTTCGGCACTTCCAGCCGGTAGCCGACTTTCGGACGATTGACGATCCAGCCGCCGTATTCCTGCAGGCTCTTCTTCACGTCCCCGATCGTGACGTCGACGGTGTGACGCGAAACCAGCGTGCCGTCCCACGCCTCGGCAATCATCTGCTCGTAGCGGATCGTCCGTCCGCCATGGCGGAGCAGGACCCGCAGAGTCCGCAACGCCTGCGGGCGCAGTTTGACCTCGATGCCGTCGCGAAGAAGCCGCGTCGCATCCATGTCCAAATCGAACGGTCCAAAGACGATGTCCGGCATAGCGATCGACGCGCCGATCCCACGCTCCGGCCCCGAATGTGACCCTTTTTTATCGACGGGTCAAGAGCCATGCGGCGCTGCTCGTGTACTTGCTCAACAAGCTGCAGTCGATTCCAGACGGTGACGGGACGATCACTCGATGGTTCTGTGCGGCAGCGCGATGAGCGACGGCAACCAGCACAATCACGGGCCGCTGCCGATCATCCTGGCGGGGGCGCCTCGAGTCGGCTCAAAGGCGGGCGCCACATTCGGAACGCGAAGGATACGACGATTCCAACCTGCTGCTGGCGATGCTTAGACAAGCTCGGCATCCCCACGGAGAAGTTCGGGGACGGCACGGGGATGCTATCGATCTGAATCTAGGCCGTGAGGAGACCGCGAACCTCGCTGAGCACCTGATCCGGCACGTCCTCCTGGAGGTTGTGGCCGCCGGGCAAGCCTTTTCCGCTGACCTTCGTGCCGCGGTCGCGCCAGATCGCCAGCACGTCGTAGAGCCGTCCCATCGGCGAGCGCTCTCCCCACAGCACCAGCAGCGGGCATGCGATCTTGTGATCGAGATCCGCGGCGTCGTGCTTCAGATCGATCGACGCCCCGGCGCGATAGTCCTCGCACATCGCGTGGATGTTCGCCGGCTGGCTGGACGTCCGAAGGTATTCCTTCTGGATGTCGGACGTGGCTCGCGCGACCTGCGCGTCGGCGGCGGCCTTGAGGTCGTTCTCCGGACCGGGCGCCGGACGCAGGTAGTTGAACCAGTGAAAGTAGGCCTGCACGAACTCGATGGTGACGTGCGTGTACAGGTAGTAGGTCGGGATGATGTCGAGCACCGCCAGCCTGGTGACCTTGTCGGGATGGTCGAGCGCCATCCGATGCCCGACGCGGCCGCCGCGATCGTGCCCGACGACCGGAAACCTGTCGAAGCCGAAGTGCTTCATGACCTCGACCTGGTCGAGCGCCATCGCGCGCTTCGAGTAGTTGACGTGGCTCTCGCCGTCGGGCGGCTTGCTGCTGTCGCCGTAGCCGCGCAGGTCCGAGACGACGACGGTATGGGACTCCGCCAGTTTCGGCGCGACCAGGTGCCACGAGACGTGCGTCTGCGGTGCGCCGTGGAGCAGCAGCAGCGGCGGTCCCGCGCCGCCGACCACGCCGTTGATCGTCGCGCCGGTCGTGTCGAACGTGAAGGGCTTGAAGCCCGGGAAGAAGCGCGCCGTGGTCTCCGGCGCCTGCGGCTCAAGTGTCCGGCTCAAGCCGGACACGACGGACGAACTGGTCCAGCCCGACGCCACGTACGAAGTGGCGGCGAGAGCCGTTGCCTGCTTCAGCAGATCGCGTCGATCGATGTTGGCCATCGTTGCGCCTCCTCTGGGACGGTCTGAAGACCGTCCCCTACCATGTCCCGTCCCCTACCATGTCACTGCAGGGCGCGCCCCTGACGGGCGTGCCTGGAATTCGTCATCCTACCTCAACTTGCGCGCATTTCTTCGTGGCGCTACTCTCGGTCTGCCATGCGAAGCGGCCGCGTTGTCCTCAGTTCGCTGACGCTCGCGTCAGCCGTGACGCTGGCCCAGGCGAGGCAGCCAGCCGCATCCACGCTCGCAGTCGCAGGCGCGAAGGCGACGATCACGTACCTCGAGGCCAGGCCGGTTATCGAGGCGTTGCACGACGTCCTTCCCAGTGATCTTGCATCGAAGACGCCACCGCAGCTCGAATCGCTCTGGTCCGCCTGGGTCTCGCGCCGCAACGGGGAGATTCGCGCGCGGCTCGAGCGCGGCGACGAGGACTCGGTGGTCAACTTCTGGCTCTACGGGACGACGTTCACCAAGCTGCCGCGGGCCACCGAGCGCGATCTGTCCGCGCTGGCCGATCAGGCCAACCCCGCGGACATCGTTCAGCGCCGTCTCGAGGATCTGATCGCGGCCCTGGCGGTGCCGGGCGGGGACGAGCGGCTGCGATTCGCTCGTCAGGTCGTGGAACGGCACGGTCTCGATCCGTCGACATCCGCGGGGCGCGAGGGCCTCCGCCGGTATCTCATCGACGCCAGACGACGAATCGTCGGCGAGTTTCAAGCGTACGACCGCACGGTCCAGTCCGCGCTCAAGAGCGATCCGAACGCCGGCGTCACGGCCTATGCGACGATTTTTCGCGATCGCGGTCTGTCCGCGGATACGTCGCTGCTTCCCGACTATGGCATCGAGCGGGCGCTCGAGGCGATCAGATCGCAGGGAACCCTCGGCGCCGGCAGCGTCCGGCGGATCGGCATCGTCGGACCCGGCCTGGACTTCACGAACAAGGCCGACGGGTACGATTTCTATCCGCAGCAGACCATTCAGCCCTTCGCGGTGATTGATTCGTTGGTTCGACACGGGCTGGCAAAGCCGGACGACGTTCGCGTGACGACGTTCGATTTGAGCCCCAGAATCAACGAGCACCTCGAGGCGGCGCACCAACGGGCACGCCTGGGCGCGCCCTACGTCGTGCAGCTGCCGATGAACAAGGACGAGCCGTGGGCGTCCGATCTGGTGACCTACTGGCGGCGGTTTGGAGATCGCATCGGCGGTGGGACGAAGGCCGCTCCGCCGCCCGCGGGCGCGGGCAACGTAGGCGTGCGCGCCGTCCGTGTCCGCCCCCAATTCGTGCTCGCGACGACTCCGCTAGACCTCAACATCGTGCTGGAGCGGCTCGACCTGCCAGGCGATGAGCGGTTCGACCTGATCGTCGCGACGAACATTCTGGTGTACTACGACCTGTTCGAGCAGGCGCTCGCGCTCGCGAACGTCTCGAGGATGTTGCGGCCGGGCGGCGTGTTTCTCGCCAACAACGCGGCATTTCCGACGGCGCCGATGAAGCCGTCGGCCGGCTACCTCCAGGTCGTCTACAGCGATCGCCAGCACGATCACATGTTCTGGTACCAACACGAATAGGAGAAGTTGGTAATTTGGCAGATTCTAGAAGTCGAGCTGCATGCTGACCTTCGCGAAGCGCGCCGGCAGAATCGCCGTCGGCACCGGCCATGTTCCGCCGGGGACGAACGTCCCATTGTAGGTCTGGACGGCGGCCGAGTTGAACGCGTTGTAGAAGTCCACGCCGACGTTGGTCCGCGTGCGGCCGATCCGCAGGATCTTCGCGATGCGGAGATCGAGCTGGTTGAGGCGATCGCCGTACATCGAACCGGGCGCGAGGAGGTTCACCGACACGCTGGTCGCGCTGTTCGACAGATCGCGACCGAGCGATCCTTTCACTTCCGCGTTGGATGCGGAGTAGGTGGCCGACAGGCTCGGTCCCGGCAGGCTCTGGAACGTCGCGCTGAACTGGACGTCCACCCGCGGCACCGTGTACGAGCCAAGACCTCTGAACTGGGTGATGAATCCGGTCGCGGTATGGCAGTACGGGTTGGTCGCGCCGCTCTCGGGCAGCTTCGCCTTGATCTCGCAGTTGTCCGTCACCGTCTGTCCCGTGCTCGTGCCGCCCTGGAACGTCACGCCATTCTTCATCCGCGTGTTGAACGAC
>JAHFUI010000001.1:74022-94911 GCA_023265175.1 Acidobacteriota bacterium | reverse complement strand
CGGATCCCGCTGCCGGCTGCGCGCGAGCAGGCCGTCCAGCGCTCGTATGTCGCTCGCGTCGATTATTCTGAATGGGGTCACTCTGTTTCTCGCATCTGGTCACCTCGTCATCCGGTTATCTAGCCATTTATCGATCAATTGAACAATCAATAACCAGATAACCAGATAACCAGATAACCAGATGATCAAATTCACAGCACTATCTTATTCAACGGATACTCCACGATGCCCTGAGCGCGGGCGGTCTTGAGACGCGGTATCAGATCGCGAACCGTGCGCTCTTCGATGATGGTGTTGACGGCGACCCATTCCTCGTCGCTCAACGCGGAGATCGTCGGACGCTGCAGCGCCGGCAGCAGCGCGAGCACCGCCGGCAGATCGTCGCGACGGACGTTCAACATCAGGCCGACACGGCCCTGCGCTTCGATCGCGGCCTTGAGCAGCAGCGCAAGATTTTCGACTTTCGTCTGCTTCCATCCGTCTTTGAGCGCCCTCCGATTGGCCACGAGCTGCGTGTTCGACTCCATGACGGTATCGACGATGCGCAGGCGGTTGGCCCGCAGCGTCGAACCGGTCTCCGTCGCCTCGACGATCGCGTCGGCAAGCACCGGAGGCTTCACTTCGGTGGCGCCCCAGGAGAACTCGACGTGCACCTTGACGCCCTGACGCTCGAAGTAGGCGCGCGTCACGCGTACCAGCTCGGTCGCAATCGTCTTGCCCTCGAGATCGGCGGCGGTCCTGATCGACGAATCCTCCGGCGCGGCCAGTACCCAGCGCACTTTGCCAAAACTCTGTTTCGCGTACACGAGGTCGGCGAGCGGCGTCAGCATGCCGGTCGTGCCGTCGCCCAGCTCGTGCTCGGCAATCCAGTCCTGCCCGGTGAGGCCGGCGTCCAGCACGCCGTCCGAGACGTAGCGTGCCATTTCCTGTGCGCGAATCAGCATGCACTCGATCTCAGGATCGTCGATCGTCGGAAAGTAGGATCGCGAGCTGACGTACACGTTGAATCCCGCGCGCGCGAACAACTGCACGGTCGCGTCCTGTAAGGAGCCCTTCGGGATGCCCAGCTTGAGCTTCATAGTTGTCGCCCTGAATCAACACAAAGGACACCAAGGACACAAAGGGAAAGCCCTGTAGTTAAGTCAGCGTCCGAAAAAAACACGTCCGTTCCCCCGTGTGACACACATTGCCGTCGCCCAGCCGCTTCACTTTCACCAGCACGGTGTCATCGTCGCAATCGACGAGGATCGCTTGCACTTCGAGCCGGTTGCCGGACGTCTCGCCCTTCGTCCAGAGCTTGCCGCGCGTGCGGCTGAAGAACGTGGCATAGCCGGTCCGCCGCGTCTCGGCGAGCGCCTGCTCGTTCATGAACCCGACCATCAGGACCTCGGCGCTCTCCGCGTCCTGAATCACCGCCGGGATCAAGCCGTCCAATTTCGAGTAGTCCATAAAACAAAAAACCCCGCCGGGTGGCGGGGCTCCGTGTCGTTTCGGGTTGCCTTGTGTCGACCCTAGATCACACGTCACTCCGCCGGCCCAGACCGTGGCCGAAATGGTGATGCGCGGAATGATGGTGGCCAAGCATGGATAATTGTCCGGTTTCAGCCGGACTTGAATGTGTCAGCCTACCTGTACAGAATCCACGCTGTCAACGTGGTTGCGCCCAGGCCGCGCCGCATCCAAGCGTTGTTCGGTTCGCGCCTCGCGGACGTTGATCGTCCTGGATGAGAATCCAGACGTCCCGGACAATACGCTGGAAATACGCCCCGAAAGCAGCTATCCTCGCCTCGGCTTCCACACAATTGAGCGACGACACATCTGCATGTCCGGTTCGATGAGCGGGAGTGGGACACGGAACTTGGCACGGATTGAGGCACCGGCCGACTTCGACGTCACCCCGTAACGCCCCCCGCAGGAGCTGGGAACCTCGCCGTGTAGAATGGGGTCAGTGATCTCCACTCTGCGATTCATCCCGCTCGTGCCCGTCGCGCTCGCGGTTCTCGTTGCGGCCGGTTCCGAACCGGGCATCGAGCCAGACGTCCGCTCGGTTCTCTCACGCGATCTGAAGTTTTCGACGAGTGAGCTGGCGGAGCTGTCGCGCGGCCGCGTGGTCAAACATTCGCTCGATGCCAACGCCCGGGGCGAAGTCGCCGTCGTCGGCGCCGCCCGTATCGGCGTCTCCGAGGACGCCTTCGTCGAGCGCGTGCGGGATGTCGTGCGCTTCAAGACCGGCCCGGACGTCCTGCAGATCGGCCGCTTCAGCGATCCGCCGGTCCTCGAGGATCTCGCGTCGCTCGTCATCGACAAGAATGACATGGACCTTCGAGACTGCCGCGTCGGCGATTGCGACGTCCGCCTGCCGGCGGACGCGATCGTCAGATTTCAGCGGGAGATCGACTGGCAGACGCGCGACGCCCAGGCGCGCGCGGCCGCGCTGTTCAAAGACGTGCTGCTCGCCAACGTCCGCGCGTACATGTCGGGGACGAGCGCCGGCCGGATCACCGAGTACGACGACAACAAGCGGCCCATCCGCCCTGTCGACGACTTCGCAGCGCTCGTGAAGAACTCTCCCTACCTGGGCGCCCTCGTGCCAGGGCTACCCGAGTACTTGCTGTCGTTTCCGTCGGCGCCGATCGCCGGCGCGCAGGACATTCTGTACTGGTCGAAGGAAAAGTTCGGCCTCACGCCGTTCATCACGGTCACGCACCTGGCCGTCGCGCCGGCGATGCCGCGCACGTACGTGATCGCGTCGCGGAACGTGTACTCGAGCCGCTATCTCGACGCCTCGCTGGCGGTGACGATCGCGAGCGGGGTCGTCGGCGAGCGCGACGCCTTCTATCTGGCGTACGCGAACCGCTCCCGCGCCAGCGCCCTCAAAGGACGATTCAGTCTGGTGCGGCGAGCGATAGTCGAACGGCGGGCGAAGACCAGCCTGGAAGAAAACCTCAGGACGACGCGAGAACGGCTCGAGAAGCGTTGAACATTGCTCATTGCTAAATGCCAATTGCTAATTTATTTCTTCAATAAATCAGCAATCAGCGCTCAGCAATTTGCAATGATCTGGCTCTAGTACCGATAGTGGTCCGGCTTGTACGGGCCCTCCAGCGGCACGCCGAGGTAGTCGGCCTGTTCCTTCGTCAGCTTGGTCAGCTTCACGCCGAGATGATCGAGGTGCAGCCGCGCCACCTGCTCGTCGAGGTGCTTCGGCAGGATGTAGACCTTCTTCTCGTACTTGCTGCGGTTGGCGTAGAGCTCCAGCTGCGCGATCGTCTGGTTGCTGAACGACGCCGACATCACGAAGCTCGGATGACCGGTCGCGCATCCGAGGTTGAGCAGACGCCCTTCCGCCAGCACCATGACGCTGTGGCCGTCGGGAAACTTCCACTCGTCGTACTGCGGCTTGATGTTGATGTTCTGGATCCCGGGGACCTTCTTCAGACCGGCCATGTCGATCTCGTTGTCGAAGTGGCCGATGTTGCCGACGATCGCCTTGTCCTTCATCTTGGCCATGTGCGCGGCCGTGATGATGTTGAAGTTGCCGGTCGTGGTGATGAAGATGTCGGCCGTCTCGACGACGTCTTCGAGCGTCTTCACCTCGTAGCCCTCCATCGCCGCCTGCAGCGCGCAGATCGGATCGATTTCGGTGACGATCACGCGGCAACCCTGTCCCCGCAACGCCTGCGCCGAGCCCTTGCCGACTTCGCCGAAGCCGGCGACGACCGCGACCTTGCCGCCGAGCATCACGTCGCTGGCGCGGCAGAGACCGTCGGTCAGCGAGTGACGGCATCCGTAGATATTGTCGAACTTGCTCTTGGTCACCGAGTCGTTGACGTTGATCGCGGGGAACATCAGCGTGCCGGCCTCCTGCATCTGATACAACCGGTGCACGCCGGTCGTCGTCTCCTCGCTGACGCCGATCATCTGTGAGGCCAGGCGCGTCCAGCGGCCCTTGTCCTTCGCCATCGACGTGCGAATCAGCTCGAGGATGACGCCCCACTCTTCGGGCTCGGTCTCGGGCTTGAACGCGGGGACTTTCCCGGCCTTCTCGAACTCGACGCCCTTGTGCAGGATGAGCGTCGCGTCGCCGCCATCGTCGACGATCGACGTGGGACCGCTGCCATCGGGCCACTCGAGCGCCTCGTTCGTGCACCACCAGTACTCCTCGAGCGACTCGCCCTTCCACGCGAACACGGGCGTCCCCTTCGGGTTCTGCACGGTGCCGCCGCCCTCCGGCGGACCGACGACGACGGCCGAGGCCGCGTGATCCTGGGTCGAAAAGATGTTGCACGAGACCCAGCGCACGTCGGCGCCAAGATCGGCCAGCGTCTCGATGAGCACCGCCGTCTGAATGGTCATGTGCAGGCTGCCCATGATGCGAGTGCCGGCGAGCGGCTTGCTGGCCGCGTACTGCTTGCGTAGCGACATTAACCCGGGCATTTCCTGCTCGGCGAGCCGTATTTCCTTGCGCCCGAAATCGGCGAGCGACAGGTTTTTCACTTTGTACGGTTCGCGGCCGACCCCTTTCGCGGCGGCGAAGGGATGCAACTGCTTTTCGATGACGGTCGCCATGATGCTCAGTCTCCTTTGTTGATACAACCCATGAATTCTACTCGCCACCGTGGCCACGAAGGCACGAAAGCACGAAGAAAACTAACTAAAGTGGATCTTCGTGTTTTCGTGTTTTCGTGGTTGCATTTCCTTTTCTCCGGTCGCCACGAACAACGCCGGTCCCTTGACGCGGGTGTCAGGCGGCAGCGCGACGATCCGGATTCGGCCGAAACCGGCCTCGGTCAGCAGCCGGCGCACGTGCTCGTCGGAGAACCCGAGCCAGACGTGGCCCATCTGCTGCCGGTAGCTCTCGCGGTCGTGCGGGAGCATGTCCCCGATGATCGCGCGGCCGCCGGGTTTCAGCACGCGCGCGACGTCCGCGAGCGCTTTTTCCGGTTCCGGCACGTGATGCAACACCAGCATCAGGGTGGCGACGTCGAGCGTTGCATCATCGATCGGCAGCGCCTCGAGCTCCCCGCGACGAAGATCGACGTTGTCGAACCCGGACAGGCGACGTTTCGCGGCCTGCAGCATGGCCGCCGAGGCGTCGACCGCAATGACGCGTGCGACGAACGGCGCGAGCGCGGCGCTTACCTGGCCCGTGCCGCACCCGAGATCGCCGGTCACCGAGTCGCCGTCCGCGAGGGCCGCGAGTGCCGCGAGGTGGACCCGGTCGCCGAACAGCTCGTCGCGCAACCGATCCCACTGGCCCGCCGAGGAGGAAAAGAACTCCTGGGATTTCGTGCGGCGTTCGGCCAGCGCCATCTGCAGCCGGCGTTGATCCTGGGCCGCCGCGGCGGTCGGTCCGACCTGTTCGCGGACCAGCAGCCACAAGCGGCGCGCCCCCGGATCCAGATCGTCGCGCGTCATGGTGTAGATGTGGCTGGTGCCCTCCGCGCGCGCGGCAATCCACCCGCTGTCGACCAGCGCCTTCAGGTGCCGGCTGGCGGTCGACTGCGGCAGCTGCATGATCGTGCACAGCTCCGACACGGTGAGCTGGTGACGGTCGAGAAGCAGCAGGATACGGCTGCGCGTCGCGTCCGACAGCGCGATGAGATGGTCGAGGATGGCAGGGGCCCGGCTATCCACTTAATCCGTCCATTCGGATTAAATGATAAAACAGGCGCCCCTGTCAAGTGGTTCTGCCTTTATGGGGGCGTCGAGCCGATTCGAGCGGTCGCCGGCGGGGCGCAGACCTGAATGCCGGCGCCGCCGCTCGGCTTGCTCGCACAGTATTCGGCGATCGCGCGTTCAACTTCATCGCGGGCCGCTTGTTCCTGAGCGGCGCGATAGGCGTTCCGGATCCCCTTTGCCAGGTATTTGGCGACGATCATGTTCACCGCGGATTCGGCGGACACGATCGCCAGCTCCGTCTGGCTGAACGCGGCGTAGGGCTGCGCCATTGGATTGTCGACGGCGGGGAACATCACGCGCTGCTGCTCGTAGGCGTACACGCCGCCGGGCGGTGTCGGCCCGCTTCTGAAGTCCAGCGTCGCCAGCAGCTCCTCGATCTTCCGCCGCTCGCGAATCTCGACGCGGAACGTCGGATTGTCTTCGACCTTCTTGAGCAGGATGCCGGGCGGCGATGTCCGCTCCAAGCCGTCTCGAATCTTGTCGAGCGAGACGGGGAGGAGCGGCGTAGCGGGCGCTTTCGCGTCCCGTTCCGAGGACGCCGATGAGGCTGCAGAGGACGGCTGCGGCTGCTGCGCGCCGGCAGCCGGTGAGAGCAGTAGCGCCGTAAGTAGTAGAGCTGTCAGCCGCATGGGGTTTTGACCTCTACAATGACCATTCGGCCGTCGCGCGTCAACTGTAGAGTAACTGCACGAACTGGGCCACATCGAAACAAACCTGAAATGCACAATGCCATATGCAAAATGCCGAAAAGCCGCCAGTCCTGAGCGTCTTGCATCCGACGAATTTCTCCGGTTGCATCAAGGTGCCCGTGAGGATCGACGATGCCTGCCTTCGCCCACCATTTGCAAAATCCCCCATCGGATCAATAACGTACTCTAGAGAACAGTATGTTCTGTATTGCTCGCTCGTGCCCAACTATGGAACATGCGTGAATAAGTCACTTTTATTCAGTGATTTAATGACTATTTGAGGTCGAAATCACGCTCTGTACTGTGTCGAATCTGACGACTTACAGTACTGTAAACGGCTGCATCGATCGGCTGTCGCTCGATGTAACTTATTCAGCTAATGTGGCTTATACGACAGATATGACACTATGGCCGGCCTGGCGATGATCTTGCTCTCCTATTTACCACTATGACCTATATTACCCGACGTGTTCTGCACCGCACGGTGCTATTCCTGGCTGTTCTGTTGATGGGCGCGGTGCCTTTCGCGTCAGCCGCGGGCAAACCTCAGCCCGCAAAAAATTCGCATTCAGTGCAAAAACCTCGAACGAGACCCGGCAGGCCGGGATCGTTTGTGAAGAACTACAAGGTCGATGACGAAGTCGACCGGCGCTCGAAGGGGAATCCGCTGCACACCAGCAGCGTCATCGTCACCCTCGTGCCTGGCGCCGAGATTCCGCCGCACTTCAAGAAGTTCGTGCGCGGCGGGAAGTTTGACATCATCAACGGTCAAGTGCTCGAGCTGCCGAACGGGGTGCTGAAGCAACTTGCCGCGCACCCGTCGGTGTTTCGCATCCACGACAATCGCCCCGTGAAGACGCACAATTACCGCACCGCGGTCACCGTGGGGGCGGCGACCGTCAACCAATCGCTCGGCCTCACCGGCCGTGGCATCGGCGTGGCGGTCATCGATTCGGGTATCGCGACCTTCCACGACGACCTGACCATCGGCTCGGGCACGACGCTCTATCCGTACGGCAACCAGCGCGTCGCCAAGTTCGTCGATTTCGTCCACGGTCAGACGCTGCCCTACGATGACAACGGTCACGGTTCGCACGTCGCCGGCACAATCGCCGGCAACGGGTACGATTCGCGCTTCCTGGGCGGCAAGAAGTCGGGCATTGCGCCCGACGCGTCGATCGTGTCGCTCAAGGCGCTCGACCAGAATGGGCAGGGGACAATCGGGAACATCATCGCGGCGCTCAACTGGGTCGCCGCCAACGCGACGACCTACAAGATTCGCGTCGTGAACCTGTCGGTCGGCGCCCCGATTCACGAGTCCTACTGGACGGACCCGCTGACGCTCGCCGCCAAAGCGCTCACCGACCGCGGCATCGTGGTCGTCGTCGCGGCCGGCAACATGGGGAAGAACGCCGCCGGCGCCACGCAGTACGGTGCCATCACGGCGCCTGGCAATGCGCCGTGGGTGCTGACCGTCGGCGCGTCGAGCACGGAAGGCACGTTGACGCGCAGAGACGATGTGATGGGGGGCTACAGCTCACGCGGTCCGACGTTCATCGACTGGTCCGCGAAACCTGACCTGGTCGCCCCCGGCACCGGCACCGTCTCGCTCGCAGTGCCCGGCAGCACCTTCTATTACACGAAGGCGCAGTATCTGCTGAACGGCTCGTTCCCGATGTCCACGAAGCCGTATCTCGCGCTCAGCGGCACCAGCATGGCGGCGCCGGTTGTGAGCGGCACGGTCGCGTTGATGCTGCAGGCGAATCCGAACCTGACGCCGAATCTCGTCAAAGCCATCCTGCAGTACACCGCGGAGAACCGGCCCGAGTACAACGCGCTGACCGAAGGCGCCGGATTCCTCAACTCGCTCGGCGCCGTGCGTCTCGCCAAGTTCTACAAGACGGCGCAAGCGGGCGCCCGCGTTCCCACGCAAAAAGTCTGGAGCCACCACATCATCTGGGGCAACCACCTGCTCAAGCGCGGCATCATGGTGCCGAGCAAGAACGCGTGGAGGCTGGGCACGACGTGGGGCGTCGCCAAGACCGATGAGGGCGACAACATCATCTGGGGCACGGAGGGTGATGGCGACAACATCATCTGGGGCACCGATTGCGGCGGCGCCGATTGTGATCAGACGGTTTGGGGCTCCGACGAGGGCGACAACATCATCTGGGGCACGGCCGAGCCGGGCGACAACATCATCTGGGGCACGTCCACCGACGCCGACATCATCTGGGGCACGTCCGGCGGCGACGATGTGACGTGGGGCAATTCAACCGACGCGGAAGTCTTCCCCGATGCCGACACCAGCGAACCAGTGCCAAGCCTGGTGGATGAATTCGGCGACGCCATTCCTGTCGACCCTGTTGACGCGACTCCTGCGGATGTCGTTCCATAGCCAGCTTCTTAACCAGACGGATCATACGGAGCTGGCCATGGAAAAGATGCCTTATCGTGAGGGGCTGAGCGTGGTGAGCCACGCGACGCCGAGCGAGGTCATCAGCAGCGACTGGCGAGCCGGTCTTCCAGTGCTGACCGGCAAGCAGGTTGTGCTGAGAGAGCTTCGACCCTCCGACGCGCCGTCGCTCTTCGCGATGCTGACGACGGAGGAAGTCGCCAGGTTCATTTCGCCGCCGCCGACCACCATCGAGGGCTTCGGGCGGTTCATCTCGTGGACGTTGCAGCAGCGGACCGCCGGTGCTTACGCGTGCTTCGCCGTGACCATTCAGGGGTTCGACACGGCGATTGGCATCTTCCAGGTCCGGCAGCTGGACCCGAGCTTCGAGACCGCGGAATGGGGTTTTGCGATTGGGTCGCCCTTCTGGGGCACCGGCGCATTCCAGCAGGGCGCGGAGCTGGTGCTCGACTTCGCGTTCAACACGCTGGGCGTGCATCGGCTGGAAGCGCGCGCGGCGGTTAAGAACGGCCGCGGCCACGGCGCGCTGATGAAGGTAGGCGCCGTCCAGGAAGGGGTGCTCAGGAAATCGTTCCTTCGCGGCGGCGAGTACCTCGATCAAGCGCTGTATGCGAATCTCGCCGAAGACTGGTGGGCACGCGCCGCCGCGCGATCCTCGCGCGCTACGCCGGTCCACTGAAGGGCAAAGGGCTGAGGCCCCTTTGCCCTTTTCCCTTCACGCTCTTTAACTATCCTTTCTCGATTGGCCGCTCGGGATCGCTCGACCACTCGCTCCACGATCCTGGATAGAGTCGGCCGCCGTGTAGACCCGCATGCTCGAACGCGAGGAGGTTGTGGCACGCGGTCACGCCGGAGCCGCAATAAGAGATGACGCGGTCCGGCGCCTTGTCGCCAATCGATTCGCGCACCCGCGCGCGTATGTCGGCAGGAGAGCGGAACGTCCCGTCGTCGTTGACGTTCCATTTGAAGAAATGATTCGCCGCGCCGGGAATGTGACCGGCCACGCGATCGAGCGGCTCGATCTCGCCGCGATAGCGTTCAGGCGCACGAGCATCGACGAGGCGCGACTCGCTGTTCTTGGTCGCGCGCGTGACGTCTTCAGCATCGACGACCCAGCCGATTCGCGGTGTGCCTGTGAAGTCCCGGTGTGGATGGGTTTCCAGGCCCGAGCGAATCGGGCGGTGCTCCGCTTGCCATCGTGCGAAGCCTCCATCGAGCACCGCGACGCTGTTGTGGCCGAGCCAGCGCAGGAGCCACCACAACCGGCTCGCGAACATCCCGTTGTCCTGGTCGTACGCGACGACCTGAGTCCCGTCTGCGATGCCGAGTCGTCCGAGCGTACGCGCCAGGATCGCGGGCTCAGGCAGTGGATGACGTCCGTTTCGTCCTGTTTTCGCGCCCGACAGATCGCGGTTGAGGCTGGCGTAGGCAGCGCCCGGGATGTGACGGTCCCCGTATTCCCGTTCTCCCCACGACTCGTCTTTGAGATCGAAGCGACAATCGACGATCGCGACTGTCGGATCCGAGAGGTGATCGACAAGCGTCTGGGTGTCAATCAGCGTCGTGAACGACATGCCGGGTACCATAGCGCAAACTGGGGGATCGGCGGCAGCTTCAACTTCAACAGGACGATGGTCCGGCTATTACGCGGACCTTGCGATAGCATCTAATCGGAATGTCTATCAAGCCCGCGCTCGACCGGCTGACCGGTCTGGCGAGCCGCTTCGGAGCGTTCGTCGCCGAGCGCTACCCATTTGCGCTTGGCGATGCGGTCGACGCGTTCGAGGCGGTCGCAGGCGGCCGCGGTCCCGACGGCGAGGCGGCGATCGATGCGCTTCGTCCCGCGCTGCGAACCGATCTGACGCGACGCCTTCGGGCGCACGCGGTGCCGTCCGGCTTGCCTGACACGACGCCTGGCACTTCTGCACAGACCCGTCTCGACCAGGCCTCGAGTGAGTTGCTGGACGCCTGCGACGGCTTCCTGCGACGTTCGGCGATCCAAGCGTCACTCAACCCCGACGAGCGCCGCGAGATCCTGCGGGGCATGCTGCTCACACGCGCGACGGACAACCGCTTGAAGGCCTTCTTCACGAGCGGCGAGATTCGATACGGCAACACACCGTTTCAAGGCAAAGGGTTCCGATCGCTGGGGCAGGAGGCCATTTATGCGGCGGCGATCAGGCTGCGCCGCGGCTCGTCCTATCGCGGGCCTGGCGAGGTGTGGACGGGCGATGTGATCGGACCGGTGATTCGCGATCTCGGCGCCGCGCTGGCGATGCGTCCGGAGCCGGCCACCGTGCGCATGGTGCTGAACGCGCAGATGGGGAAGGCGGGCGCGCCGTTCGACGGAAAAGATCTGCACATTGGTGATTTCGCGTGGGGCATCCTCCCGCCGCCGGCGCCGCTCACGACGGCGGCGCTGACAATCGCCGGCATGGCGATGGCCTTCTGGCGCGATCGCTCCGGACGCGTCGCTGTCTCGTTCATCGGAGAAGGCGGGTCGTCGCTCGGCGAATGGCACGAAGCGGTCAACCTGTGCGCCGCACGGCGGCTGCCGGCCGTGTTCTGCATCGAGAACAACCAGACGGCGCTCTCGACGCCGCTTTGGGAACAAACCGCGTCCCGCACGTTTGCCGACAAGGCGGCCGGCTACGGGATTCCCGGCATCACGATTGACGGCACGGATCCCGATGCGATCGGCGCCGCGTTCACCTGGGCGGTCGAACGCGCGCGCGAGGGGCTCGGGCCGGCGCTCATCGAGGTCGTGGCGATGCGGATGTGCGGTCACGCGCATCACGACGACATGCTGTACCTCGGCCGCGAGCCACACCTCTCGTGGGAGTACCCGCCGCTCGCCGAACATGGCTACGCGGACAAAGAGCTGTACGAATTCTGGGCTGCTCGCGATCCGATCGCGATGTACGCGACGCGACTGGAGCGCGACGGCGTGATCTCGCGCGGCGATCTCGAGCGCTTCAAGCGGGACGCGGAAGAGATCGTCGAGCGCGAAGCGCGCTTCGTCATCGAGGCGCCGTGGCCAGATGCGGCGCTGGCCGGCCGGGACGTGTTTGCGAACGACGCGCCGCGCGTGCATGTGGAGTTGCTGGATCCGACGGTTCGCCTAAAGGTGGACACTACCTCTGAACCGTACGTCGTGTCCGGCCTTAGCCGGACCGCTGTGGAACCGGGCCCGCCTTTCGATGCCGGAGGCCGCACATTTCTGGAAGCGGTCATGCTCGGTATCGGCGATGCGCTGCGCGCCGACCCGCGCGTCTTCGTCTATGGTGAAGATGTGGGCGGCGTGTACGGCAACGCGTTCCTGCTGCTGCGCCCGCTGCTCAAGGAGTTCGGCGATCGGATCATCAACTCTCCGCTGGCTGAGGGCGCCGTCCTGGGAGTTTGTGTGGGCGCGGCGCTCGCCGGGCAGCGGCCGATCGGTGAGATCCAGTTCAACGATTTCGTCGCCACCGGCTTCAACCAGCTCGTCAACAACGCTGCCAAGATCCGCTATCGCTGGGGCGGCGGCGTCCCGATGGTGGTACGCATGCCGTGGGGCGGCTTGCGTCACGCGGGTCCGTACCATTCGCAGAACACCGAGCCATGGTTCTACCGGACCGCAGGCCTGAAAATCGTCGTGCCTTCGACGCCGCACGACGCGCGCGCGCTGATGGCCTCAGCGGTGGCCGATCCTGATCCGGTGCTCTACTACGAGCACATCGCGCTCTATCGCGATCCTCGCGTGAAGCAGGCACTCGGTGCGGAGCCGCCCGAAGCGATTCCGATCGGCAAGGCGGCGCTGCGCCGCGTCGGCGACGATCTGGCGATCGTGTCGTATGGGGCGTATGTGCATGTCGGGCTCCGCGTGGCCGAACGTCTGGCGGCTGACGGCATTCACGCGAGCGTGCTGGACCTGCGCAGCCTGGCGCCGCTCGATCGGGACGCGGTGCTCTCGTGCGCGCGCCGGTGCCATCGCGTGCTGATCGTGCACGAGGACTCGCGCACCGGGGGCATCGGCGAGAGCCTGGCGGCGATCATTCAGGAGGAAGCGTTCGAAAGCCTCGACGCCCCCGTGCGCATCATCGGGGCGCTCGATACGCCCGTCCCGTACTCGCCGCCGCTCGAGGAGCTCTACCTGCCTGGGGAAGGGCAAATCGAACGGGCCGCCCGTCTGTTAGCAGCCTTCTGACCGGCCGGATAAAATACACAACGAGATGTCAGACAAGGACACTGGGGCCGCGCCGCCGGCACCGGTCGATTTCATTCGCTCCATCGTCGCCGAGGATCTGGCGGCCGGGACGCATCACGGCCGTGTGGCCACCCGCTTTCCGCCTGAGCCGAACGGCTACCTCCATATCGGTCACGCGAAGTCGATCTGCCTGAACTTCGGCATCGCCGAGGAGACGGGCGGGACGTGCAACCTGCGGTTCGACGACACGAACCCGGCCAAAGAAGACGTCGAATATGTCGACGCCATCAAGGAAGATGTCGAGTGGCTCGGGTTCAGATGGCACGCGCTCTTTTTTGCGTCTGACTACTTCGAGCGCCTCTACGAGTTCGCGGTCGCGCTGATCAAACAGGGCAAGGCGTACGTTGACAGCCTCAACGCGGACGAGATTCGCGCCCACCGTGGCACGCTCACCGAGCCAGGACGAAACAGCCGGTACCGCGACCGCTCGGCCGACGAGAACCTCGACCTGTTTGCGCGCATGCGCGCCTCCGAGTTCGCAGACGGGACGCACGTCCTGCGCGCGAAGATCGACATGGCGTCACCAAACCTGAACATGCGCGATCCGACCCTCTATCGGATCCGCCACGCGACGCACCATCGAACTGGCGACACGTGGTGCATCTATCCGATGTACGACTTCGCGCATCCGCTGTCCGACGCGCTCGAGCAGATCACGCACTCGATCTGCACGCTGGAGTTCGAGGATCACCGCCCGCTGTACGATTGGCTGGTCGCCGCCGTGATCGATCGCGATCGGCCGCAGCAAATCGAGTTCGCGCGGCTGAACCTGAACTACACGGTGATGAGCAAGCGCAAGCTCCTTCAGCTCGTCCAGCAGAAGCAGGTGACCGGCTGGGACGACCCGCGCATGCCGACGATCGCCGGCTTGCGTCGGCGCGGCTACACGCCGGAAGCCATCCGGGCTTTCTGCGCCCGCATCGGCGTCGCCAAAAAGGAAAACGTCATCGACATGGCGCAGCTCGAGCACAGCGTGCGCGAGGATTTGAACCGGCGCGCGCCGCGGGTGATGGCGGTGCTGCGGCCGGTGAAGGTGGTCATCACCAACTATCCGGACGGGCAGGTCGAAGAGGTCGACGTCATCAACAACCCGGAAGACCCGGGTGCGGGCACGCGCAGGGTGCCGTTTTCACGGGAGCTTTACATCGAGCGCGACGACTTCATGGAGGATCCGCCGAAGAAGTTCTTCCGGCTCGCGCCGGGCCGCGAAGTGCGGCTGCGGTGCGCCTATTTCATCACCTGCACTGATGTCGTCAAGGACGATCGCGGCGACATCGTCGAGCTGCGATGTACCTACGATCCGGCCACGCGCGGCGGCGATTCGCCGGACGGCCGGAAAGTGAAAGCCACGCTGCACTGGGTCTCGGCGCCCCGTGCCATACCCGTCGAAGTACGGCTTTACGATCGCTTGTTCGCGGTCGAGGATCCCGAGCGCCCGCAGGGCGGCAAAACGTTCCTCGACAATCTCAACCCGCGCTCGCTCGAAGCTCTGCGTGAGTGTCGCGCGGAACCTAGCCTCGCGAATGCGCGGCCGGGCGATCGATGTCAGTTCGAGCGGCTCGGTTACTTCTGCGTCGATCCCGATTCGCGGGCGGGCGCCCTTGTCTTCAACCGCACCGTGTCACTGCGCGACACGTGGGCCCGGATCGCTCAAAAGCAGAAAGGCGGCTAAGATGTCCGTGAGCTCGCAGCCGTGGAATATCACATCACCCAGTACGACCTCGAGCAGGGTGCGCTCGAGATCCAGTACATCGAGGAATACTTCGGCGAGTTCCCGCGGAAGAAGACCGCGACCGAGATCGTGCGCCGGCTGAACGGACGCCGGCACCTGATCCTGCTGGCGACCGCGCCGCTGCCCGACGATCCGGGCTCCGTCGTCCCCGTCTCCTTCAAGGTGGCGCACGAGATCACCGCGTCGGAAACCGAGCCGAAGCTCGCCGATCTGGTGAAGCGGCTGCGCGACCACGTCCAGGTCGACGGCCGCCGCGTGCTGTACACCTGGATTGGCGGCACCAGGCGGGACTGGCGCGGCCAGGGGCATTTCCGGGCGCTCACCGAACAGCAGGAAGCGTGGGCGATCGAGCAGGGCTTCGACGAGATCGTCGTCAAGACCAAGAACAAGTTCTACGAGATGCGCGGCACGCTCGACCATCTTCGCTTCGAGGTCGTCAAGTACGAGCGCCACGCGGGCGACAACGCGGAATCGAAGGTCTACTTGAGCAAGAAGCTGCTGCCCGATCTCCTTCGGGCCCATCGCAGCGCGCGGACCGTCGTCCAGGTCGCGCTCTGACTCTCAGAATCTGGTCATCTGGTCATCTAGAAGCCTTGACCACGTGAAATCTGAGTACTTGAGTCAAGTTTTGTCGATGACGCGCACAACACCCCCTTGCCCCCGGACGTGGAGCATCTGGGGTGGCATGGGAGAGCGCGTGGTCGGGGTCGAAGTTCTTGCTGGTCGTGACGGAAGTGCCAGTGTGGGCGTGGTCCCGAACAAGTCGAGAGCCGATGGCCGTGCAAGGCACGGACTATGTCCGTCGGTGAAGTGGACTTCGCCCGACCCGAGCCGTGAACGTGCGTTGAGGGTAACATGGTCGGCTGTCTCCGGCGTAACTTGGTTTTTGTAACGAGGCCCTGTCTCAGACCGGCCGGTCCTCGGTTCACCACACAACATGCTCGACGGTCTGAGGCAGGGCCTCGTTAGTTATCTGGTTATTGATCTGGTTACTTAGAAAATCAATAACCAGATGACCAGATAACTAGATAACCAAATTTAGACGTCGAGCTCGTCAGCCTCGTCGGCGCGCTCCATGATGAACCGGAAGCGCGCCGACGCGTCCTTTCCCATCAGCTCGTTGATCACGCGGTCCGTCACGATCTGATCGGTCACCTCAACGCGGAGCAGCCGCCGCGTCCGCGGGTTGAGCGTCGTTTCCCACAACACCTTGGGCATCATCTCGCCGAGCCCCTTGAACCGCGTGATTTCCGGTGTGCCGCGATGCCCGTTTTTCGCGTGCAGCTTCAGAATCCCGTCGCGCTGCGCATCGTCGAGCGCCCAGAACGTGTCCTTCCCGATGTCGATCCGATAGAGCGGCGGCTGCGCGAGAAACACCTTGCCGTTGGTCATCAACTGCGGCAAGTGACGGTAGATGAAGGTGAGCAGCAGCGTCGCGATGTGATTGCCGTCCGAGTCCGCGTCCGCCAGAATGATGACCTTGCCGTAGCGCAGTTTGGCAAGCTCGAAATTCTTGCCGAGGCCGCAGCCGAGCGCCGTCACCAGATCGGAGAGCTCCTTGTTCTCGAGCACCTTCGCCAGCGACACGCTCTCCGTGTTGAGGACCTTGCCTCGCAGCGGCAGGATCGCCTGACGCGCGCGATCGCGGCCCTGCTTGGCCGATCCGCCGGCCGAATCGCCCTCGACGACGAACAGTTCGCTGCCGTCGCTCGTCGGGTTGGTGCAGTCGCTGAGCTTTCCCGGCAGATTCAATCGGCCCGACGTCGCGCTCTTGCGCGAGACCTCGGCTTGCGCGGCGCGGCTGGCTTCGCGCGCGCGGGCAGCCAGGATGATGCGCGCGACGATCGCTTCGGCCACGCTGATGTTGTGATTCAGCCAGTGCTCGAGCGCCGGACGCACCAGGCCATCCACCGTCGACAACATCTCGGGGTTGTTCAGCCGATCTTTGGTCTGCCCCTGAAACTGAGGCTCCTGGATGAAGAGGCTCAACACGCCCGTCAACCCTTCGCGGATGTCTTCGGCGGAGATCGTCACGCCTTTCGGCGACAGATTGTGGGTTTCGATGAAATTACGGACCGCCTTGCCGATGCCGGCGCGCAGGCCGCTCTCATGAGTGCCGCCCGACGAGGTCGGAATTCCGTTCACATACGAGCGGATGTGCTCCTCGGTCGCCTCAGTCCACTGCAGCACGAGATCGAGCTGCAGGCCGTCCTCCTTGCTCAACACGAACGGCACATCGTGGATCGGCTTGGTGGCGCGCTCCGCGATGATCTTCCCCAGGTAGTCGACGATCCCTTCCGTGTGCTCGAAGACAAGCTTCTCCCTGGACGATTCGTCCTCGAACACGACCTTCACGCCCTTGTGCAGGTAGCTGACGACCTCGAGCCGCTCTTTGATGACCGCGGGATCGAACTCGATCTTCGGGAAGATCGCGGCGTCGGGATGGAAATAGACGGTCGTACCGCTGCCGCGCGCGGGTCCCAGCTTCTGCAGCGGGCCGACCGGCTTGCCCTGCTTGAACCGCATTTCCCACTGTGCGCCGTCGCGTCTCACCGTGGCCACGAGCTCCTTCGACAGCGCGTTGACGACGCTGGCGCCGACGCCGTGCAGGCCGCCGGCGGTCTTGTAGCTGCCGTGCTCGAATTTGCCGCCCGCATGGAGGACCGTGAAGATGACCTCCACGGCGCTTTTCTTGGTCGCGGCGTGCTTGTCGATCGGTATGCCGCGTCCATCGTCTTCGATGGTGATGGACGAGCCGTCGGCGTGCAGGGTGACCGTGATGTTCGAGGCGTGGCCGTTCATCGCCTCATCGACCGAGTTATCGAGAATCTCCCAGATGAGGTGGTGGAGTCCGGCGGATCCCACTCCCCCGATGTACATTCCGGGCCGCTTGCGGACAGGCTCCAAACCCTCCAGGACGGTGATGTCTTTGGCGGTGTAATTAGTCGGCGCCATGGAAATAATTCCGCCACTAGCCGTGCCGGCACGGCAAAATGTGTACGAACGTGTCAACCGTGCAGGCCGGTAACGAAGCTTCGCCAGGGAAGGGCGTGACCGTGGTCGCTTTGAGGCGAAGCTTCGTTGCTTACATCACGATTGTAACGGCATTTCAGATGCACCTCGCCGCGGCCGGACCTGTCTCGCAGGACGTGCCGGTTCCCGGCGGCACCCTCGCCATGGCGCGATCGCTTGGCGTCACGCCCGCGCCCGAACGCGCGCGCTTCGTGGCGGAACTTGCGCGACTCACACACCCTGCCGCCGAAAGCCCGAACACGACGCGCGCGAAAGCGGCGGCGGCGCTCGGTCGCCCCGGCGCAAGCGACGCGCTTGCTCCGAGCGGTTCGCCCGACACGGTGCCGATTCCTCTGACGGTCACCGTGTGGTCGCAGACGGTCTTCCATCGCCCGATTGCGCCCGACGCGATCGTCGTGGCGATCTTGTCGGACCCGCGCGCGGCGCACCTCTGTTACGGCCTGGCGGGCGCCGACGACGAGACGCTCCGGTACTTCGTCGATCATCCGGCGGTGATCACGCGGCTGTATGAGCACGACGCCGCTGTGTTCGCGGCCTTCGGCGGCAGCTTGCACGTTCACGCGAACCAGGTCGTGTCACCTGGCGGCGTCGCCGCTACGCCCCTGTGGGAGGCGGTCGTCAGCGAGAGGCCGGATCGGCCCGAACCATTCATCCGCGGGCTGTTCGGGCGCGACGAAGGACGCCTGGCCTATCTGTACGACACCATCGCCGGGCTGGACGGGCCGCGCGCCGCGTTCGCGCTCGGCCTGTGGATCAAGGATCTTTCCGAGCGAGCGAAGCGATTCAAGACGTTGGCCGCTCTGAACCGGACCGTCATTCCCCAATGGCAACCTGCCAAGCTTCCCTTCACGAGGCCGCTGTACGACGTTGGATCGATGCTGTCGCGCGTGCAGGCGGAACCGGACGGCTCGCCCTCCTTCCCCGCGCTCCGATCGTGGTGGACCTGGGTCTTCGAAGGCGCCGATGTGCCGGTGGCCACCGCGCACGCCGCGGGCACGGTGACCGGCGACGGTCCCGTCGATGCCGCGTGGCTCGCTCAGATGATGACGACGGCCGATGCGCAGAATCGAGGCGAGCGGCTCGACCAGTTTGCGTTCGGTCAACGGGCGTTCGTCGCCGCCGATCGAGGCGAGGCCCCGGACGTGCTGACCGCGATTCGGGCGTTCCCGCGGTATCGCATGCTGATGCTGACGCTCGAACGCATCGGCGTGCGCCACGCCTCCGTGTACGCCGCGGCGGCGAGGCGGGCGCAGCAACTCTCGGCCGTGGACGGTCGCCGCGGATACGCGGCGCTTGGCCAGTTCCAGGGCTGCCTCGCGCTCATCGCCCGGCTGGCGAGCGTGCACACGCTCGATGTGGGCGCCTCTGAGGCGCTCATCGGCAGTCTCTCGAACGTGTCGTTGAACAACGACGGATGGTACGCAGGGAGCATCGGAACGTGGGTGCAGCGGGACCTTCGCGGGGTGATCACGGCAGCCAGGGTCCGGCTGAAGCCGGACCTGGGCATGGAAGAACTTCTGCTCTCGGCGTTGGCCGGGACATCCGGTCCGACCGGACAGCCGACCCGCGAAGTGGCGTGGGAAGGGCAGCGATATCGCCTCGATCTGGCCGCGTCGGAAGAGCAGCGGCTTCGGCGCATCCGCGACAAGCAGGAAAGCCTGTCTATCGATGTCGCACTGAATGTGCTGGACGTCGCCGGGAAGCTTACCGCGATTCCGCTCACGCTCAACGATGTCTCCGCCGCGGCCGCGGAGCTGAAACGTGTGGCGCAGGCCTTTACGCCCAGAAACAGGAACAGCGCGCCGGATACGCCGTCGTTTGGCGTCGAGGGGCCGCGCCACGCCCGCGACAGCGTCGATCGCGCGATCGAGGACCTCGCGAGGATCGCTTCTGCGCCGGACCTTCAGAAGGCTGGCCGCGTCGCCCCGTCTCTGGGCGCGATCGTGGACGATGTGCTCGCCGACGCCCTCGTTGCGTGGGCGTACGCGATGTCGATCGCCGATGCGGACAGTCCGGTCCTGCTCACCGGCAGCGTCACACGCCGTCATGAGTTCGGGCTGGGTCCCGGGGTGCGCGGCGGGCGGTTGCGCGTCGCGTGGGCCGCGCCGAAACAGGAAGTCATGGCCAGGGTTCCCTGGCATGTCAGCGGCTCACTCCTCGGACTCGACGTCGCATTGTCGTCGCTGGCGCTTCGCCGCGTCGACAGCGAACACGCCGTCGATGCGCCCACGCTCTCCGCCAACGAGCGCGACGCGTTCGCGTCCTCGGTGGCCTTGCTGGATCCATGGACGTTACGCGACGACGATCGCGACGCCATTGCCGCCGCGGTGGATCGCGGACGCGGCCGAACGGCGTCACTGGCGGAGGACGGCGGAAATCTCGACGAGATCACGACCGAGATCCACATGGACGGCTGGCGCCGGCGGGCGCTCCAGTGGGTGATCGCGAACGAGCCGAAACAAGTCGATTCGATGTTTTCGATGACGGAGTTGCTGTATCTCGGCCGGATGCCGGACGCTGACCTCAACGCCTGGGGGACATCGGCCATCGGCTGGTCGGGATGCTTCTGCACCCGCCTGGCTCCGCTCGCCCAGTGGCGCCTGTCGTCGGGCCGCCCGCAACTGGGCTTGATGGCGGCGACGATTCCCGACCTGAACCTCCATGTCGCGATCATGCTGCGTGATTTGCAGCTGCCGGCCGCGATCGCGAAAGCGGTCCTCACGGCCGCGGTCCAGGATTTCATCGACGAGGTGCGGCCGACCGATTTCAACGATTGGCTGACCCTCGTGCGCACTGCGCGGGCAGTCTCGCGCGAGCGAATCGAGGACTACGTGGCCGCCGTGACCGCCAGCGGTCCGCTGATTCCAGCGACGGCGGGCGACACATTCGGACAGCCATAATGAAGCGATGATGAAACGCCTCAGTGTGCTGAGTGCCAGGTGCCGGGTGCTGGGAGCGAGAGCGTGTAGACCCAAATGGCCTTGCCTTCGTGTCCTTGGTGTCCTTTGTGGTGCATCAGCACTGCTACGCACCACGGAAAATCGCGTTAGTGCTGGTGCTGTGTTCTGCGCGAGCACCGAGCACCCAGCAC
>JAHFUI010000001.1:62389-73922 GCA_023265175.1 Acidobacteriota bacterium | reverse complement strand
GCGCAGACGGAGCCGCGTCTGCAGGTGCTGGCTCCCGCCGACGGCAGCTTCATCAGCGGATCGACGGTCTTGCGTGCGGAGATCGAGCCTGGCGGCGCGGCCTCGAACGTTGTGTTCTTCGTCGATGGCCGCCAGGTGTGCACCCGCGCCGTGCCGCCGTTCGAGTGCATCTGGGACTTCGGCTCGGCAATCCTCGAGCATCAGATTCGCGTCCGGGCGAACCTCGCGCGCGGCGGCAGCATCGTGCGGACCGTTCGCACGAAGGGCGTGGGCTACGCGGAAAAAGTGGACGTCGACGTCGTGCAGGTGACGGCGACGGTGGTCGACGGCCGCGGCCACTACGTCAAAGGGCTGCCGCAGTCGGCGTTCCACGTGGCGGAAGACGATCGGCCGCAGACGATCACACACTTCGCGTCGGAAGACGTCCCGCTCGATCTCCTCGTCGCCGTCGACGTCAGCGGCAGCATGGGGGCGGCGATGCCGGCGCTCAAGAAGGCGGTGAAGGAATTCCTGAGCGACGTGTCCGCCCGCGATCAGGTGACGCTGCTCGGATTCAACGACACCGCCTTCCCGCTCACGCGCGCGGCCACCAATCCGGCGGACCGCGTGAAGGCAGTCGATCGGCTCGCCGCCTGGGGTGGAACCGCGCTCTACGACGTCATCCTGCGCGCGATCGACATGCTGGGCCACGCGGTCGGACGCAAGGCCATCGTGGTCTTCACCGACGGGGAGGACGAGGGCAGCCATGCGCTGCTGACCGACGTGGAAGGGCGGCTGCAGGCGAGCGACGTCACGTTGTACATGATCGGACAGGGACGCGGCGTGACGCTCGAGCCGTTGAAGAAAATCCTAGACCGGCTTTCGCGTCCCACGGGAGGACGCGCGCTGTTCACTGACAACATCGGCGAGCTTCACGACGCGTTCAACAATTTGCTGGACGAGCTCTCGCAACAGTATCTGCTCGGATACCCGCCGACCAACAGTGCCCGCGATGATTCGTTCCGGCGCATCAAGGTCAGCGTGGACGGCCCCTACCAGGTCCGGGCGCGACAGGGATACCGGGCGGCGGCGGTGAAATGAGAACGGTGGAACTTCGAACCCGTAGTCGACGAGGACGCCGAGGGCGCGGAGGACGCGGAGCACTGCGTAGCCTCTGCGTCCTCGCCCTCCTTAGCGTCCTCTTCAGGTTCGAGCCCGCGCGCGCCCAGGAGCCGCCGCGCTTCAAATCGTCCGTCGAGGTGACGTCGGTCGACGTCGCCGTCGTCGACGGCCAGGGCAAGCCGCTCGCAAACCTCATCCCTGCGGACTTCACCGTCCGCGTCGAGGGCAAGGTCCGCGCCGTCGTCAGCGCGGAATGGGTGCCGCTCGCCGCGACGGCGGCCGATGCCAGGCCGGCCGCACCCGTGCCCGAGGGATACAGCTCGAACCAGAACGCGACCGGCGGCCGCCTGATCGCGCTGGCGGTCGACGAGCCGCACATCCGGCCTGGCGGCACGGCGGCCGTGCTCGCGGCGGCGAGCGCCTTCATCGATCGCTTGTCGCCATCCGATCGGATCGCCGCGGTGAGTCTGGGCGTGGGCGGTCCGGCGACGCCGTTCATCGCCGATCGCCAGCGGATAAAGGATGCGATCGGCAGGATGCCCGGCCAGCGGGAGACGATGAGGATATCGTCGTACTCGGTTCTGCCGAGCGAAGCGCTCGAGATGGCCGACGGCAACCGCAGCACCTCCGAGCAGGTGGAGGCGCGCGAGTGCACCGGGCTGCGAGGGTCGCCGTTGCTGCAATGCCGTCAGGAAGTGGAAAGCGAAGCGATGTTTCTGGCGGACCAGCTCAAGCGCGCGGCCAGCATGACCATCCGGGGCTTGCGCGACCTGCTGGACGGCCTGCGCGTGCTCGACGGGCCCAAGACGCTGATCCTGATGTCCGAAGGCTTCACCGCGCCCGACAGCGGCGTGACGAACGAGCTGGCGTCGCTGGCGGCTGCGACGCGGACGAGCATCTACGCGCTGCGGCTGGATAATCAGTTGTTCGAGATCACCAATTCGCGGGCGCCGGTCGGTCAGCCGCTCGCCGCCAGGTTCCGGGATGATGGCCTCGAGGCGCTCGCCGCGGCGGCGCGGGGCGCGCTGTACATCGTCAACGGCACCGGCGGCCAGCTTTTTGCGAACATCGAATCGGAGCTGTCGGGGTACTACCTGCTCGGCGTCGAGTCCGATCCGACCGATCGTGACGGCAAGCAGCACGCGATTCGGATCGACGTCTCACGGCGCGGCGCGACGGTACGGACGCGGCGGCAGCTGTTGAACGTGCCGGCCGATCTCAATCGGCCGCGCACGCCGCGGGACGCGATCAACGCCACGCTCACCGAGCCGCTCCTGATGTCGGCGCTGCCGCTTCGTCTCACCGCCTTCGCGTTGCGCGGACCGGAGCAATCGAAGGTGCAGCTCCTGATTCGTGCCGAAGTCGGGACCGACTACATCGCGTCCAAGCCGGTATGGGTCGGCTACGTGATCCAGGATCGCAGCGGGCGCATCATCGACAGTCGCACCGTGAGCATGAGGCTCGCACCAGCCGTGAACGGCGTGCCGGGTTCGCTGCAGTACTCCGGCGGCGCGAGCCTCGATCCGGGCGAGTACACCATGAAGCTCGCCGTGTCGGAGGGCGATCGCATCGGCAGTGTGGAACATCCGATACACGCCTCGCTGCTCGATGTAGGGGATGTCAAGCTGAGTGAATTGATGGTGGGCGGGCCCTCTGACGCCACCGACATTCTGCGCCCGACGGTCGGCTATACGGTCAGCTTCGGGGCCGTTCATGGGTATCTCGAAGCGTACGGTCCACGACTGGAGCGGATCGCCGCCAGATACGAAATCGCCGCGGCGGCCGACGGACCGCCGTTGATGGCCGCTGACGTGCCCGGTCGTTCGGCCGGGGCCGATCGGGTCCTCTTCACGCAGGTCATCCCCGTCGGCAAGTTGCCGCCCGGCATGTACGTGCTGCGCGCGACGGTGACGTCGAGTGGACAGCCGCTCAAGACGCTCACGCGCCGCTTCGAGATCGCGCCGCCATCGGTGCTGATGACGTCCGCCGCTGGCGCCGGCGCTCCATCGGTGGCGTCCGGCAGCGCCGATCTATTCCTGCCGGTCGACGAAGACGCCCTGAACCGCCCGTTCGCCCGCGACGACGCGCTGCGGGCGCAGACGGTGGAGCCGTTTCTGCGCCGCGTGCCGGCGAGCACGAAGACGCTGTTCGAGCAGGGTCTTGCGGAGCTGCGGAAGGCGAATGACGCCGCGGCTGAAGTCAGCTTCAAGCGCGCGATCCGGCCGGACGTCGACAGCACGTCGGCGCTTGCGTACCTCGCCGCGTCATTTGCCGCCGCCGGGCGCGACGCCGAGGCCGCGGGCGCGTGGCAGACGGCGCTGATCGACGGCAGCGACCTGCCGCAGATTTATGCCTGGCTTGGTGAGACGCTGGCGCGCACGCGCGACTACACGGCCGCGCGATCGATTCTCGAGGAGGCGGTCGGCCGTTGGCCCTCCGACACGAGATTTGGCCGGACGCTCGCGCTGTCGTACGCCACGCTCGGCAAGGGTCGCGACGCTATCCGCACGCTCGATCGCTACATGGCCGATGGTCACGCCGAGCCCGAACTGCTGTTCCTGATGGTCGAATGGCTCTTCCAGGTGCACAACAACCGCACCGTCGTGGTCAACAGCGCCACCGATCTCGCCATGGCGCGCAACTACGCCGGACAGTACGAGAAAGCCAACGGACCGAAACAGGCGCTCGTCCAGCAGTGGGTGGAATTTCTCGCGAATGAGAAGCGGTAAGGGGGTCAGATCTTGATTCTTGCGTCGACGAAACTGGCTGCAAAAATCAAGATCTGACCCCGTTATCGAGCAGGCTCGGGCGCGTTCTTCTTTGGCCGGCCCGCACGACGCGGCGCGGCCGCGGCTGGCTTGCGCGTTGTGGTCTTGGCACCGCGCCGAGTGGACGCGGCCACTCGCGCCACCCGAGTGCGCCTCGCTCCCGTGCCGAGCAGCTCCGCCGTGGGGTCGTGGGTCGGCATCGGCTCGTTGTCCATCAACTCGGGTTCGATGTCGCGCGCCGCAATGGCCTCGCCCGGCGCTATTTCCTCGAAGCGTTCGCTGTCGCCTCGGCCTTGATCCGGACTTTCGCCTGGACCTTCACCGCCCGCGCGTGCCTCTTGGTGCGGAGTGGTGGCGAGCAGGGCGCGCTGCAGCGCCGGACCCGGAAACACGCGCAAGCCGCCGCGTCGGTCACGTTCGAGCCGGACGAGCCCTTCCTTCTGGCACGCGCGCACGAGCTCGACCAGACCCGAGAAGCCATACCGGCGTTCGTCGAACCCGCCGTCTGCCGCGCGCAGAAGCTGTTTCACGTTGCGGAGGTACATCGGCCAGCGGGCGGCGGTCGCGGCGTTGAGCACGTCCGCCACGCGTCTCACGCCATCGGCGGCAGGTTCCGTGGCGCGCGGCTCGATCTCACCCGCAGGCGCGTCGTGAACCGGCTGTTCATTGGCAGGCCTAAAGGCCTGCACGACAGCCGGTCGATCTGTCGTGGCCTGCACTACAGCCCCTTGATGTATCGTGGCCTGCGCTTGATCTGTCGTCGTGCGTACCTTCAGGTCCGCCGTGGCCGCATCACCTTCTTCGAATCGGTCGTTCAGCTCCACCATCACGCTGCGGCCGGAGTGCTTCAACTGCACCAGCCCGGCCTGCGACAGCTTCCCGACGAAATCGAGGAACGACGAGGCGCCGTAATTGCGCTCGGAGAAGGTCGAATCGAGCTGCAGCAAGGTGCTCTTGAGGAGTCCGGTTTGTGGAGACACTTCGCGGTCGGCCAGAATCTTCAGCGCACGACGGACGATCGGAAAGGCCTGCGCGATCGGTGACGAGGCGGGCGCGGCCATTGGCCGCCCTTCCTTCACCACCGGCTTGCGCACCCCGGCGAGGTTTTCGTAGGCGATGAACTCGTGGCAGTTGCGCTGCAGGATGACGCTCGTGAACGCGCGCCCGCCGACGACGAACACCTTCTTGTCGTACTGCTTGAGCTTTTCCACGAGCGACAGGAAATCGCTGTCGCCGCCGACGATCACGTACGCGTTGATGTGCGGATGCGTGAACGCCATTTCGAGCGCGTCGAGCGCGAGGTTGATGTCGGCGCCGTTCTTGTCGCCCCCGGGCGTGAGATTGCGCTGCACGAGGCGGATCGCGTGCTGCGTCAGCGTGCGGCTGTATTCGCCGGCGCGCGTCCAGTCGGCGTAGGCGATCTTGGTCACCACCTCGCCGCGCTCCTTGATGGCGTCGAGAATGGTGCCGACGTCGAATTGCTGGCCGAGGGTGGATTTGACGCCGATCTCGATGTTGTCGAAGTCGATGAAGACGGCGATGTTCAGGCGGTCGTGGTGGGGCAAACTTGCTCCTGTCTGGTGAATCTGGTCATTAACTCATCTTGCCATCTGGTCATCGATTTGGCAATTGAACAATCAATGACCAAGTAACCAGATGACCAGATAACCAGATGACCAGATGTCATGAGGTGCCGAACGAAGCCGGCACCTCGGGGATCGGCCGCACGATGCGCGTGAACCGGCCTCGTTGGAGCAGTTCGCGCCCTTTGCCGCCGCGACCGGTGACCTCGTACTTGGCCGTGCTGATCGTCTGCTCGGCGCCGCGCGTCGTCTCGACCGTGAGCAGGTCGCGATCGCCCGCCGACGCGATGAAGCCGAGGACACGATCCTTCTCTGACAGCTTGATCAGAATGACGCCTTTCCCTGGCCCCGACAGGTAATTGACTTCGTCGGCCTTGCAGAGAATCCCGCGGCCTTCGGCCGTTGCGGCAATCAGCACCTCTTCGCCGGTCACTTTCGCGATGTTGACGATCTCGGCTCCTTCCGCGGGCCGCGCGTATCGCCGGCCGGTGCGCGTGCTCGGCTCGACGAACGGCGCGAGGCCGAAGCGCAGACTGTAGCCGTCGCTCGAGACGGCAACCGCATGAACCGGCGGGGGAGCCCTTTTCTCTGCGATGTCGCCGATCGCCCGCGGGTCGAGGCTCAGCGCCGCCACGATCTTCTCGCCGTCTTTCAGCTTGAAGAACCGCTGAATCGGCTCGCCGTAACCGGTGGATGCCGGCACATCGATGAAACGGCTCGAATATGCGACGCCGAAGTTCGAAAAGAACACACACGACGCGCGCGTACTCCCGGCCAGCACCGCCAGGACCGAGTCGCCTTCTCGCAGCCGCGTCGTCGCCAGGTCCCTCACTTCCTTCTGGCGCTTCACCCATCCATCGCCCGACACGATGACGATGTTGTCCTCCTCGACGATGAAGTCATCGGCGGAGTATTCGGGTTCGCCGGTGTCACTGGCAATCGTGGTGCGCCGCTTGTCGACGTTCGGGCCGGCGTAGGTCTTCTGGATGTCCCCGATGTCGGTGCGCACGAGCTTCCAGCGGCTGTCCTCGTCCTTCAGCAGCGCGGTGATCTGCCGCGACCGCTTGCGTTTTTCGTCGAGCTCGTTGCGGATGATCAGGATTTCGAGGCGCGCGAGCCGGTAGATCTTCAGCTCGAGGATCGCGTCGGTCTGCTCGGCATCGAGCTCGAACCGGTTCATGATCTTCTCGGCGGCGTCGGCTTTGCCGTCGGACTTGCGGATCATCCGGATGATCTCGTCGAGCGCGTCGAAGATCTTCTCGAAGCCTTCGAGGATATGAACGCGCTTCTTGAGGGCCGCCAGCTCGTGGTCGAGACGCTTGGTGACGACCTCCAGCCGGAAGTGCAGGAAGTGCCAGAGAATCTGCTTGAGGTCCAGCCGCTCGGGCCGGCCCACGTCGGGATTCTCCGTCGGAATCAGGCAGGTGAGGTTGACGGCGAAGTTGATCTGCAGCGCCGTGTGCTTGAAGAGGTACGCCATGATCATCTTGTCGTCGGCGTCCTTCTTCATCTCGATGGCGATACGCACGTCTTCGGTCGACAGGTCCCTCACATCGAGGAGCTGCGGCAGCTTGCGGCTCAGCACGACTTCCGCGATCTGCTCGACGAGCTGTGACTTGTTGACCGTGTACGGCACGCTCTCGATGTATATCGTCTTGGTCGAGCGCGTCTCGGGTCCGATGTCCCAGGTGCCGCGCAGCCGGATCGAGCCCGATCCGGTCTTGTAGATCTGCTTCAGCTCTTCCTGAGAGTTCAGGATCTGCCCGCCGGTGGGGAAGTCAGGCCCTTTGATGTAGCGGCACAACTGCGCCGTGCGGATGTCCTCGTTGTCGAGCAGCTTGAGGAGCGCCGTGCAGACCTCGCCGAGGTTGTGCGGCGGGATGTTGGTCGCCATGCCGACGGCGATGCCGGTGGCGCCGTTGATGAGCAGGTTGGGAAGACGCGCCGGCAGCACGACCGGTTCGGTCTTGGTGCCGTCGTAATTCGGACGGAACGGGACCGTTGTCTGCTCGATTTCCTCGAGCATCTCGTGGCTGATGCGCGCCAGGCGGCATTCGGTGTACCGCATGGCGGCGGCGCTGTCGCCGTCGAGCGATCCGAAGTTGCCGGAGCCGTCGACGAGCGGGTAGCGAAGCGAGAACGACTGCGCCATGCGGACCAGCGTCTCGTAGAGCGCCGCGTCACCGTGAGGGTGGAAGCTTCCCATGACGTCGCCGACCACCTTCGCGCACTTCCGGTGCTTGACGTCGGCCGTGAGGTTTTGCTGCCACATCGTGTAGAGGATGCGGCGCTGGACCGGCTTCAGGCCGTCCCGGACGTCCGGCAGGGCGCGTGCGGTGATGACCGACAGCGCGTAATTGAGATACCGCGACTGCGCCGCTTCGTGCAGCGCGACGGCGGCGGTCGTGCCCGCGCCGTTGCCGCTGCCGGGGATCAGCGACGAGCGGTCGGCCGCGCCGCCAGCGGCGGATTCGGCATCACCGACATCGACGCTGTCGAAGAGCGATTGCTCGCGCGGCTTGCGCTTAGCCATCTGTAAGAAAATGGCGCGGCGATCGACCTTCGAACGAACGACCAACGACTAGGATCGGTTTCATAACCTCTTGAACCACAAAGCTCACAAAGATTTTCTTGGTGTTCTTCGTGGCCTTTGTGGTTCTGAAATGGGTTGTAACGACGAACGACCACCGACGACTATTTGATGAACAGCATCTCGCGGTACGTCGCGAGCGGCCACAGCTCGTGCGGGATGATCAGCTCGAGTGCGTCGCCTGCGTCGCGCAGCACGCTCATCGCCGGAATGACCGCGTCGCGGAAATGCTTCGCGTGCTTTTCCGCCGATCCGCTGCCTTCGTGTTCCAGCACCTTCTGCAGCTTGTCGGTGCGCCGCTTGAACTCGTCGATCAGCTTGATGAGCCCGTCGAGGGTCTTCTTGCCTTCGATCGACTGGGCGCCCGCCGCCTTCACGGCCGCCACGCTCTGCGCGACCTGCTTCTGATAGTCCAGCGCCGCCGGCAGAATGTACCGGTTCGCCATGAGCACCATCAGCTGACCCTCGACGTTCACGGTCTTGTTGTAGGTCTCGACCATGACCTCGTAACGCGCGTGCAGCTCGCGTTCGTTCAGGACCTTGTACTTCTCGAAGATGGCGACAACATCCTTGGCAATGAGCTGCGGCAGCGCATCGACGGTGTTCTTGAGGTTGAGCAGCCCGCGCTTGCCCGCCTCTTTTTCCCACTCCTTCGAGTAGTTGTTGCCGTTGAAGATGATCCGCTTGTTCTCCTTGATCACCTTCGGCAACAGATCGGCGACGGCCGTCTCGAGCTTCTTGCCGCCCTTGATCGCCTTTTCGAGCTCGGTCGCCATGTAGTCGAGCGACTCGGTCACCGCCATGTTCAGCGCGATGTTCGGGTACGCGATGCTCTGATTGGACGAGACCCCGCGGAACTCGAACTTGTTGCCGGTGAACGCGAACGGACTCGTGCGGTTTCGATCGCCCGCGTCGCGCGGCAGTTTCGGCAGCACCATCACGCCCGTATCGAGCGTGCCGCCGTGCTTGGTCGACTTGGCCCCGCCCTTTTCGATCTGGTCGAAGATGTCGGTGAGCATGTCGCCGAGGAAGACCGACAGGATGGCCGGCGGCGCCTCGTTGGCACCGAGACGATGATCGTTGCCGGCGCTGGCGATGCTCGCCCGGAGCAATCCCTGCCACTTGTTGACGGCGCGCAGGACCGCCGCGCAGAACACCAGGAACTGCAGGTTGTCGTGCGTGTTCGCGCCCGGGCTCAGCAGGTTGTGCCCTTCGTCGTCGCCGATGGACCAGTTGAGGTGCTTGCCCGATCCGTTGACGCCGGCGAACGGTTTCTCGTGCAGCAGGCAGGCGAGCCCGTAGTTGGGCGCCGTCCGCCGCATCGTCTCCATCGTCATCATCTGGTGATCGGTGGCGAGGTTGGCGTTCTCGAAGACCGGCGCGATTTCATACTGGCTCGGCGCGACCTCGTTGTGGCGGGTCTTCACCGGCACGCCGACCTTGTACAGCTCGGTCTCGACGGCCGACATGAAGGCCATGGCGCGGTCGGCAATCGCGCCGAAGTACTGATCTTCGAGCTCCTGACCCTTGGGCGGCTTGGCGCCGAACAGCGTGCGGCCCGCGTTGATGAGATCGGGACGCGACAGGTAGAAGTACTGGTCGATCAGGAAATATTCCTGTTCCGGACCGCAGGTCGTAATGACGCGCTCGGCCGTCGACCCGAACAACTTCAACACGCGAACCGCCTGCTTGGAGAGCGCCTCCATCGAGCGCAGCAGCGGCGTCTTCTTGTCGAGCGTCTCACCGGTCCAGCTCACGAAGGCGGTCGGAATGACGAGCGTGACCGCGCCGCCGCTGTAGAGGAGCCACGGCGGACTGGTCGGATCCCACGCCGTGTACCCACGCGCCTCGAAGGTGGAGCGCATGCCGCCCGACGGAAAGCTCGACGCGTCCGGTTCGCCCTTGATCAACTCCTTGCCGGAGAATTCCAGGACCGCCTTGCCGTCGCCGTTGGGCGACAGAAACGAGTCGTGTTTTTCGGCGGTGATGCCGGTCAGCGGCTGGAACCAGTGCGTGTAATGCGTGGCGCCGTGCTCGACCGCCCAGTCTTTCATCGCGCCCGCGATCGCGTCCGCGACCGACGGGTCCAACGGCTCGCCCTGCGTGATGGTCCGCCGGAGCGCGTGATAGACCGGGGTCGGGAGGCGCTTCTGCTGGACTGCGCCATCGAACACCAGACTGCCGAACGATTCAGCCGCGTGCGGCCCGCGCGACTCTTTTCCCTCCGTCAATGACCAGTCGCGGATCGCGCTGATCGCCTCCCGTAGCACCGCGGAACCCATCATCGCCCCCTTTTGTTCGTAGAACTTGTTACGCGAGGTTGGAACAGAGACACCCAGCAGATGAAATGAAAATCATACCGCCCTGATGCGAAAGTATGAATTATCGCCTAACGTGCGCGGTCTTGCAATTGTGGCTCACCCGGCGGGACACGGCGGCCGGGTGGAACGCGTTACAATTACGGCACGATTCGTCCTCATGACGGTCCCGCAGTCGCCACCACATCGGACGCCCGACGACCTCGGCGACTGGGATCGATCCACCGCCCTGGGGTTCCCCGGCGAGTTTCCGTTCACCCGCGGCATTCAGCCGACCATGTACCGCGGCCGACTGTGGACGATGCGGCAGTACGCCGGCTTTGCGTCGGCCGAAGAGTCCAACGCGCGGTATCGGTACCTGCTGGCGCACGGGGTCAGCGGTCTCAGCGTGGCGTTCGACTTGCCGACGCAAATGGGGTACGACTCGGATCATCCATTGGCAGCGGGCGAGGTCGGCCGGGTGGGCGTGGCGATCGACTCGATCGAGGACATGGCGGCGCTGTTCGACGCCATTCCGCTCGATCGCGTCTCGACGTCGATGACCATCAACGCAACCGCGATCATCCTGCTGTCGCTGTACATCGCCGTCGCTCGGCGGCAGAACGTGTCGCCGTCCAAGCTGTCGGGCACGATTCAGAACGACATCCTGAAGGAATACGTCGCGCGGGGCACCTACATCTACCCGCCTCGCGCCTCGCTGCGGATCGTCACCGATATTTTCGCGTTCTGCGAAAAGGAGCTGCCCAACTGGAACACGATTTCGATCAGCGGATATCACATCAGGGAAGCCGGTTCGACCGCGGTCCAGGAAGTCGCGTTCACGTTCGCCAACGCCGTCGCGTACGTCAAGGCCGCCCTCGACGCGGGACTGCACGTCGACCAGTTCGGCCAGCGGCTGTCGTTCTTCTTCAACGCGCACAATGATTTTCTCGAGGAAATCGCGAAGTTCCGCGCCGCCCGGCGGCTGTGGGCGCGGCTCATGCGCGACCGATTTGGCGCCACCAACGCGCGCGCGCAGCAGATGCGGTTCCATACGCAGACGGCGGGCAGCACGCTGACGGCGCAGCAGCCGGACAACAACATCGTGCGCGTCGCGCTGCAGGCGCTGGCGGCGGTGCTCGGCGGCACGCAATCGCTGCACTGCAATGGCCGCGACGAAGCGCTGGCGCTGCC